>NZ_JBVHLF010000156.1:0-8397 GCF_055559155.1 Kitasatospora sp. NPDC024654 | reverse complement strand
CCGCACCGACGGCCGCACGGTGAAGGCGGCCACCCTTCCGCCGCACAGCAGCTCTGCGGCCAGCTCGACCCCCTGTGTCCCCCCCCCCCCCCCCGTCCCCCCCCCCCTCCCCCCCCCCCCCCCCCCCCCCCCCCCCCCCCCCCCCTCCCGCCACCGCCTCTTCGGCCATCCGCCCCACGCGGCAACCCGACCCGCTCGCCGATGCTGTAGCTGCGGCGCTGGATCATCTCGCTCGCCCTCACCGTGCTCGCTTCACCGGAAGGTACCCGCGGCGGGCAGCCACCTGAACAACGATGCTCAGAGGCGACGCCACGGACATCCTTAGCCCCATCGCGTGGCGGCCCTCAGCCCTGCTTGTCGGGGGCGGAGAAGGTGAGTCCGCCGGTATCGAGGGATCGGCGGGCCGGGCGCGGCACCACCGGGGGCTGCTCGGTCGCAGGGGGCAGGAAAGGCGCCCGCTCCACTGGCAGCAACCGATGCCCCTCACCTTCGGTTGGCTCGTCAACAGGGGACTCGGAGAAGGGCTGCCACAGCGGGCGTCGATCACTCATCCATCCAGTCTCCCAGTTCGCCCACCCGGCCTGGCTTCCGGTCACGGGTGATCGCCTAATCGGAGCCTCCCTGAGCGTCTGCCGTCCGCCGGGATCGAGACAGACCGATTGACCTTCCGTGATCTCGAAAACCCGCGCAGCCCGGCCCCGTCGGCTCCTAACCTTGGTGACACAAGATCAGCCCGGGCTGGATGGATGGGGGAGCAAGCGTGGGAATCGTCGTCCGGCTGCTTCAGGCGTTCCCTGACCGGGCGCCGCTACCGCGTCCCCGGCTGAAACCCTTCGGCAGCACCCTGGCCTGGGCCTCAGCGGGCTACGCGGCCGTCGTGTACCTGGCGATCACCATCGTCAGTGCATGGCCAGGAGCAGAAGCGGCAGCTGCTGGCGGAGCCCCCACCGGCGCCTCCGTCCCCACCACTGGCGCGCTGAGGATGTCAGCCCTGTGGCTGGGCCTGGCCCTGCTGGCCTGGGTGTCACTATGGATGGCGGAGGCAGCCCCGGCACTCGGCCTGCGACGCCTGTCGCCCCGTCGGGTGATCGCCGCCACATGTGCGGTGTTCTGCCTAGCGGAAGTCCCCATGTTCGCCCTGGGTACGGTGCTCGATCTCGTCCGCTCCCATGTCCACGAGATTGCCTCTCACTCCGGCAGCGCCGGCCACAGCTCGCTCCTGGGTGACGTCTCGGCCTCGCTCGCGGCCGGTGTCAGCGAAGAGATCGTGGTCCTGGTCGTACCCGTGCTCGCTGCGTGGCGGATCAGCCAGCATGTGTCCTGCCCTCGCCTGCGCCGTGCCGGTCTGGTGGGGCTCGTCGTCCTTCTGACCGCCGCGCGGCTTTCATACCACGTGGAGTACGGGCTGGCCGCGGTGCCGCTGGTGCCCTGGGCGTTCATCTGCGTGCTTCTATACCTCCGGTCTCGTGCGGTGTTGCCCCTCATGCTCGCCCACGCGGGCTACGACCTGACGCTGGATCTGGTCAGCCGACTCACCCCACGGTATGGACTCACTGCTGCGGTGCTCGTGTTCGCCGTGGTGACGGCTGTCGCCTTGATCGCCGCGCTGGGGCTGACCAGACCGACAAGCCGACGGCTCCTCCCGGCTGCATGACAGCAGCCTGGGGCGGCACCCAACGAGTGCCGTACACCTCCTGCTCGTTGACGAGGTCGAGCAGGACCTGATCGAGCTGCGCAGTTGGCCTTCCGGGGTGATCGGCTGCACGGCAAGCGCGGCCTGAAGTTCAACCTTGCAGTTCACCCGCCTTCCGTACGCGCCGTAGAGTCGTCGCCACCCGCCGTACCCGTAGCAGCGGCATCCCCCCCGAAGAAGCGAGACTTCCCATGGCAAGCAGTGAAATCGGATCCACCATCGCCCTGTTGGAGCGCGAGCTCCCGACGCTGGAAGGACAGAGGCAGCGACTTGAGAACGAGTTGAACGCCGTCACCGATCGGTTGTCCGCAGCGCGGACCGCGCTGGAGAGTTTGCGCTCCCTCTCGAAGACCCCGGCACTACTCACGACGGAAGCCGTCGACGCCACCGCTGAGGAAGAGCCGGCCGCGCCCGCGAGCCGGCGCACGACCCGCACTGCCAAGGCGGCCACCACCAAGAAGGCGGGCCCGAAGAAGGCAGCCGGGGGCGGTGGGGCGAGCGCGAAGAAGGCTGTGGTCCCCGCCACCCGCAAGAGCCGCAACGTCACCACCGCACCGGCGAAGGCCGACACGGAGCCCGCCGCCCCGACTGCGGCCGGTCGCACCTCAGGGCTGACGAAGGCCATCCTGGCGCACCTTGCGGAGGCCGCCGCTCCGGTCAAGGTCCGCGAGGTGGCCCAGGCACTGGGCCGCGATGACAGTACCTCCGCAATCAACACGGTGCGCGCCTCGCTGGAGCGTCTCGTCAAGGCCTCCCGCGCCCAGCGCGTGGGCCGTGGTGTCTACCAGGCACTGGCCGACTAGGTTCACCTCCCTCCGTGGCCCGGCCAGGGATGCCGGGCCACGGATCCGGTGCTACCTCGGTCCCTGACAGCCAGTCGCAGGAGCATCGGCCGCACCCCAGGGAACGACCGGGCCCCGCCGGTTCCCGGATCTGGTCGGAACAGTCGTGCCGACCCTGCTGGGTCGCCGCTGCAGGGCTACGGCGAGATCCTGCCGAACTGAGAAGGACGGAACGCATGGCACCGGAGGGCTGGAACAGTCCGCGCCTTTCGGAGGACCTCGAACTGGTCCCGGAGAACGGTGGGCCCCGCGACTACGCGGCCCGGACGGACAAGCCGGTCACCTACCTGGTGGTGGCCAACGCCGAGGGCGTCCTCGGCTACCTGTGGGCGAACGACGCCGACGACGCCGCCGGCTTCGTCCCCCGCGAGGCCGCCGGCGACGACGCCTACAACGCCTGGAGCGCCTGGGACGACGAGTTGCGCCGGCGCAAGGAACGGGACCTGCCGCCCTCGCGGGCGCTGGCCGAGCTGGCGGAGATCCCCGGCGGCGTCCGCTGGGGCCGGGTCGTCCCGGGCGCACCGACCGAGGCCCCGACCCTCCAGGCACTGCGCGAGCTCGCCGCCCGCGCGTGACCCCGATGACGAACCGCCTGACCCTGCCTGAGGTCGAGGCCATCGCCCGCCGCGCCCACGACGAAGTCCCGGAAGGCCCGCACAGGGCCGGGACAGCGAAGGCGAAGGGCGTGTACGCCCCCCAGCGCCGACGCGATGCAGCGCCTGCCCCGGAGGTACGGCCGTGCCGGGCCTGCTCGCGAGCATGCCTCGGGTGACCTTCCCAACCATTGTGGCGGCCCTTTCGGCCACTCTCTGGCACTGTCGGGCCTCTTCAGTGTCCGGTTGATCTTGAGGGAGCGCAACCGGCCGGCTGGTGGGACGGCCGCCTCGCGGGCCTGGTGGGATGGTGGGAGTGAGGTCGAGCGGAAGGTGGTCGATGTGCCCGCGACGATCGCCCGAAAGATGATCACATTCTCGCTGGTGTCGACCCCGGTCACCATCCACGCCGCGACCAGTCGGCACCAGGTGCCGCTGCACCTGGTCCACGGTGGCGACTGCGGGGCCCGGATCCGCCAGCCGCGGGTGTGCGAGACCCACGGCGAGGTCCCCGCCGGCGACATCGCCCGCGGCTACGACCTGCCCGACGGCAGCACACTGGTCCTCACCGACCACGACCTCGCCGACCTGCCGACGCCCGACAGCCACGAGATCAGAGTGCTGGGCTTCCTGCCCGCCGGACGCGTGGACGTCCGCCACTACGACAAGGCCTACTACCTCGGCGCCGACGACCGCGCCTCCCGCCCCTACGCCCTGCTGCGCCAGGCCCTGCTCGACTCCGGCCAGGTCGCCATCGCCCGCACCGCCCTACGCAGCCGTGACTCACTGGTCGCCATCGGCGTAAACGGCGACACCCTCACCATGATCACCCTCCTGTGGCCCGACGAAGTCAGACCACCCGAAGGGCTCGCCCCGCCCCCACCCGAACTGCGCCCGGAGGAGGTGCGGCTGGCGCGCCAGCTGATGGACACCGTCAGCGAGGACTTCCAGCTGGAGCAGGAACAGGACGAGTACACCCGGGCGTTGCGGGAGGTGGTGGAGGCCCGCATGGCCGGCCTGCCCGCGCCGCACGCACCCCAGGCACGGATACTGCCGCCCGCGCAGCAGGCGAGTGACCTGATAGCGGTCCTCGAAGCCGCGGTGAAGCAGGCGCAGGAGGAGCACCCGAAGGCATCCAAGGCGCGCAAGTCCACCGCGAAGAAGCCAGCGCCCGCAAGGGCCAGCGCCCGGACGCGCGGCTCCATTCCACGAGGCAGCGGGCATGGACGAGACGGCGGCAAGTAGGCGGACGCGTTGCGCAGCCGCCGGCGGTGGAGCGGCGCAAGGGCGGGATGGCTTCGCGGATGAGCGCGACTGTCTGTGCTGGGGTGCGTCGGCCATGAGCGGAGTGTGATGTAGCCGCTTCGGAGGGAGTCGGTGGGGGTCACACCGTCGTCATGCAGACGAAGCCGAGGCCGGTCAGCCCCTCGGCCTGACACACGCGGTCGGAGGCGCACCCTCGGTGGTCTGCAGCAGCTGGTAGTCGGCGCCGCTGGTGCTGCCCCAGTGCATCGCCGCGCGCCACAGCTGCCGACCGAATCGGCGACGGCCAGCCGTGGGAGTGCGGGGTGTGCGGCTTCGTACGGATCCCGGCCCTGACCACCGCCGTGGTGTCGACCCCATCTTCGAGGACCCGTCCTACTTCACTTTCGCATCGCCGCTGGTCAGCGCACTGACGTCGGTCCCGTCGACGGCACCCGCTCGGGCGGGTGTAACGGCTTGGCGTACCGGCTGGCGTGAGCGCCAAGCGGCGACCCTGCACCGGGGGCGGTCGAACACCTTGTCCCGGCGGTGGCCGTGCCCCGGCACGAAGCGCTTCCCGCACACCGGACAGCGCTTGGAGACCTCCGCCCTGCGGCCGTCCAGGATGGCGAAGCCGATCTCGACCGCCTCGGCCTGGTGGCGCCGGGCCCGCCGGTGGGCCGCCTTGCAGGCCGGCCGGTCGAAGCGCGCATCAACGCGGGCACTCGCTGGCAGCGGCTTCCCGCAGTGCAAGCACCGGCGAACACCCTCGCCCATCCCGGTCTCGCCGGGCGGGCTCGAGCTGGCCTGGGCCATGTCTTCACCGTACACTCGCCCACTCGGGCGATCAGCCGCGGCGGCGGGCGGCAGGGTCCTGAGCGGCGACGTGCCGGACGACCGCCTCGACGCCGGGACGGGCGTCCCCGCGTCACCAGCGCTTGATCGCCGTCCCGACGGGCGACGCAAGGACGCGACGCACGAGGCGTGCGGCAGTTGCTGCGAGTGCTACTGCTCGGAGCCCGGTGGAACCGACCGGTTCCAGCCCTGCGGTCACCTGGAGCGCGAACACTGCGAGGACCGCTACTGGTGCGTGACCTGCGGGTGCGGCTGCTGACGCGAAGACGGCGGTGCCTCCCAGAACACACAGGGAGGCACCGCCGCTGCTTCTCAGGGCCCGAACACCCTACGGCCGACCTGCTGCACCGCAGCGAGCGTCGTCTTGGACCGGTCACCGCCCATCGGTCGGGCCGGAAGGGGTGACGGTGACGAGACCCTTGCTCTGGGCGATCGACTGCAGGACGCCCCATGCCGCTCGGGCGTCCCCCAGGGCGCGGTGGGCACCGTAGAGCTTGTAATCGCGGTGGCACTCCCACACCGACCGGGCTGCCATCAGGCACCACCACGAGTCTTTGCTCTCCAGACGGCCCGGGCGCCGGCCGACCGCCCGGGTGTGATGCGCGATCCGCCCCCGGTCGAAGTCGGAGTTGTAGGCCAACAGCCGCCGACCCCGGGTGATGCGGAACAGCGTCGGCAGGATCTCCTCCCAGGTCGGGGCATTGGCGACCATCGCGTCCGTGATGCCGTGGATGTGCGTCGCCCGGTTCGGCGTCTTCGGGTTGATCAGGGTATCGAGCCGCACCCGGCCGGTGTGGGCGTCAATGACCGCGATCTCGCACACCCGCCCATCCAGGTCGGTCGTCTCCGTGTCGATGATCAGCCCGGCGTCCTTCGCCGACACCTCACGGGCCGTCACCAAGGTCTCCAGCCGGGCGTTCTTCAACTCCAGCTCGCCCGCCAAGCCATCCAGCTGCGCACTGTCGGCAGCCGCCTCCTGGAGCAGGGCCCGGGTCAGCTTCTGGCCGTCCGTGCGGCTCCAGTCGACGGACCACGAGTCCCGTACGCCGTCGTGCAGCAGGTGCACGGGCACACCGTGTCGGTCGGCGAGCGCGGTGGCCAGCCGCCGCACGAGTTCCGCGCGGCTGGGCGGCTTGGCCGCGAAGGCCCGCAGCGCGGACTTCCTGCCCGCCGGAACCGCGCGCCTCCCAGTCCACCCCGTCCCGCTCGCGCAGCGCCAGCACGTCGGCGGTCAGGTACAGCTTGACCTCCACCGTGCGGATGGACCCCATCGACTTGTGGTGCGAGCCGGCCGGGGAGAGCCAGCCCGCGGCGAGCAGGTAGGGGAAGTCGCGCGAGTAGCTGATGTCGAGATAGTCCGCCGCCCGCTCGCCCGGGATGAGGCGACGGCCCTCCACCTGCTCAGCCAACTCCGTGTCCGCGGCCAGCGCCTCCACGTCGGCCAGGGCCCAGCGCCCCAGCCGGCCGGGCTCGACACCGCGCTGCCCGGCTGCCCAACGCCACTCCGTCTCCGTCCAGCCGCACCGCTGCGCCGCGCCGGTGGTGGTCAGCGAGGCCTCGATCCAGGCGGTGCGCTCGGCGACGACGGCGGCCAGGGCCTCGGTGTCCGTCCACTGCTCGGCGTCCAGGGCGCAGTAGGTCGGCCAGCCCTCGTAGTCCCCGAGTCCTCGCAGTAGGCCCGCTTCCGCAAGGGCCGGCACGTCGTCGGCGGTGACGGCCTCGATCCCGGTGACCCGGCGCAGGGTGTCGGCAATCCGGCGGGCACCGAGCGGGCGCAGGGCATCCAGCTGGGGGAGCAGCTCGGGCAGCTCGGTGCGCAGCTGGCGCACAACGGCGTCCGACCACCGGCGGCTGGGTGTGTCGGGTTCGGGGATCAGCTTGGCCTGGCGGCCGAGATCCCAGAGGTAGGTGGAGATGCCGATGACGTCGGCGGCCTGGTAGGGGCCGTGGTCGGTGCGCTTGGGCGCGGTATCGACCTGTGCGGGTGCGGTCACGTTCGTGTCCTCCGTCTCAGAGTGCGACATAAGAGCACATTTGGAACATATGGGTGATGTGCTATCAAATAGCAATGAACAAAGACTAATTGGGCCCACTGACAACAGGTTGAGTACGCGGCCCGTGGCGACGGCCGGCCCGCCACTACTGTTGGAGGGGCGGTACGCCGACGAAAGCTTGGACAAGGTTGCTCATAGTGCTGGCAAGGCAAGGTGGCCGTCCGGTGTGGCCAGCTGCCGATCACGAGGTCGCCAGGCCCGGGCCTTCTCGGGCCGCGTAGATCTGAGGGGCCAGTACGCCCGCCCTGGCACCGGCGAACGCCGGAACCTGGCCAACCAGGGCCCGCGGCCGGCAGCCGGCTGGCACCCGAGCCCGAGCCTGTGGAGTCAGCCGGTTCGTAGCGAACTGGCGCACACGGCCCGGGGGCCGGAACGTGCGATGGGGGCGGACGGCGCCGTCGTCCTTCCTTTCGCGAACGATCTCTGGCAGCATGATCGGCGGCTGGTCATACCGGCCTTGCCGGGATGTCGCACCCGGAATCGCGACATCGGGAAGGCAGAACGCAAACCTTGCAGACAGCCGTATTCCAGGTTCCACCAGTTTGATCTACGCAGCGCGTTCTCCTAGATGCGCTGGCCGGGCAGCGCGCGAAGGAAGAGACTGTGCGCGCCGACACCTGGCCCGAGAACCCCACCTTCAACGACCTCATCGCGCTACGCCGTCGAGCGACGAACGAGAGCCACCAGACCGCTCGTCAGGAACTGATCGACAACGCCGAGCTGATCCCGCGCCCCGCCCCTGAACAGGTGCCCATCGAGGCCGCCGTTCTCACTGCCCTGACCAGCGGATACGGGTTCCATTGGCCCTCTTTCACCGGCGGCCCGTACGGAATTGCCCGGCTGACCCCACGCCGAGACGAACTGATCCTCCACGTCGACCGCGGCCAGCTCGTCCGCTGGGCGGCCTCGCTCGCCTACACAGCCGGTCCCAGCGCCGAGCCCACCGGGGTACCCGGCCTGCGCTGGACCAGCGATGGCAAGGACACGGTCTTGACCCAGGACGCCGGCAGGATCGTCCTGGCCCGCACCTGCGATCGGGACTGGCACAGGGCGCTGGACCAGGCCGCGGCCGACCACCAGGGACCCGCCAGCCGGACCGCCCCCGCGCTGGTCCCGGA
>NZ_JBVHLF010000155.1:0-8526 GCF_055559155.1 Kitasatospora sp. NPDC024654 | reverse complement strand
CCCCCCCCCCCCCCCCCCCCCCCCCCCCCCCCCCCCCCCCCCCCCCCCCCCCCCCCCCCCCCCCCCCCCCCCCCCCCCCCCCCCCCCCCCCCCGGCGGTGGCGCAGGCCGCCGCACTACCGCGGCCTGCTCATGCTGTGGCGTGATGCGATCGCGATGCTCTCGGCGCCGGCCCAGGCCGGCTGGGGACTGGCGTGGTGGATCGGTGCGCTGGCGGTCTCGTCGCTGGCGTCCACCGCGAGGACCCCCGCGCACTCCATGGGCGGTGTGCTGTGCGCGTTGCTGTGCGGGTACCTGGCGGCCGCACAGTGGGTTGAGCCGGCGCGGACGGACTCGGACGACCTGCGCCGCTCCCGGCTCCTGCCGTACTCGTACCCCTCGCTAGTGCTGCGGCACGCTCTGCTGCCGATCGCCGTGCTGGTGGGGTTGGGGCTCTTGGGGTGTAGCGGCGCGGCCTTGCTGGGCCGACCGGTCACGCCGGTGGCGGCGATGGCCGCGGCGGCACCCACATTGGTGGCGGCGGCACTGGTGTCGGCCAATCGCGGGAGCATCCCGCCATCGCTGTTCATCGGCGGGGAGACCGCCCTGGGGAATACCGCACCGTTGCAGGTACTGCTGTGGTACATCCGTGCCCCGCTGGCCGCCTGTTGTGTGCTGGCTCCGCCAGTCCGGGTGTTGGCGCTGGGAACGGGCGGCACGACAGTGCTCCTTCCCGTCGGTGTCATCGCGCTGACCGTGGCCCTGGGCTACTGGTGGGTCTGGCATCGCGCTCGACGGCTGTACCGGCAATAGCCCGAAAAGGCTCGGGGCACCCGGAGGCACAGCCCGGAGAAAGCTGCCCGTTTTTCGGGAGTTTCCTTCGGGGTGGGACTGGAAACCATACGAACCATCTGGGGAACAGTCTTGCTGCACATGGAATGCTTGGGGTACGTTACTGCTGCCGCGGCCTTACCGTGGCAGCAGTGGAAAAGAACTTCATCGCAGGGGGGTCTGATGATGAGTACTGTCGGCAATAATCTGACCGGTGGCCAGAGAGATCGCTCGGCATTCCGTAAGATGCCGACCCGGTGGGCGTCGAACGTGGGCGGCGTCGCCCTGCTGAAGCAGCTCGGGATTGGCGACCTGGACCAGGACAGCATTTTCTCCTATCCAGGCAGGAACGAGAACTGGGCTGGTGTCACCTCCGGTGGTACGGACATTTTCGTCAAACGGGTCGGCGGCAGCCGGGAAGCCTCGGCGCAGCGCCTGGATCGAGTCCTTTCCTTCGAACGCCTCGCGCCGCCCGAGCTCCGCCGACCTCGGCTGCTGGGACACGACCGCGATTCTCGGACTCTGGTGTTCGAGCACCTGTCTTCGGCGCGGTCCGGCAGTGAGGCCGCCGGTGATCAGGAATTCACCGTGGAGATGTCCATCGCGACTGGCAGTGCGGTCGGCCGGCTGCATTCTCTGGAAATTCCTAGATCCGAGCAGCTGGAATTAACTCCTTTTCCGTTCCCGCCACTCCCCGTGCTGGACGCGCTGCCCTTAGCTGACTTCCTGGCCAGCAGTTTTGGCGCCCTGCAGGCCTGGGGCCTGATGCAGTCCGACGATCAGCTCGTCGACGCGATCAGGGACCTACGCGAGCAGGAAGCGCGGGCGCCCCGGGTACCCTCTCACGGCGACCTCCGGCTGGATCAGCTGATTCTTAGCTCGGGCCAGCTCTACCTGAGCGACTGGGAGGAGTTCCGCCTCGCCGATCCGGCCCGTGACGTCGGCAGCTACGCGGGAGACTGGCTGTACCGCGCTGTCCTCGGCATCCAGAAGGCCCGTGACGGGGCCGCGACGCTTTCCCTTGAGCCCACCCATGAGGAGGTGCTGGCCCGCGCAGTGGCGGGCTTGGCAGAGGTGCGTCCGCACATCACGGCCTTCTGGACCGCCTACCGCGCCGAAGTTGGCGGCATCGACCCCCTGCTGGCCAGCCGCGCGACCGCCTTCGCCGGTTGGCACCTACTGGACCGGCTGATCGCCGGGGCCCAGGAGAGCGCGCGCGTCGGTGCCCTCGAACGTGCTGCCGCCGGAGTCGGTCGAACCGCCCTCATGAGTCCATCGCGTTTCGTCGACACGCTCGGGCTGGAGAACTGATGACCGCTGTCGAACAAACACTCCTGCCCGCTTCGCTGTTCCGCACGCTGAAGACGGTAACCGTCGACCCGAGTGGTCGGCACGCCTCGGTCGATGGCATCGACTTCGAGGCCGATGACGCCCAGGAACTGCGCCGGCTCCTGGGGAACGCCCTGTACGAGCTCCTGCATGTGGGCATGCGCTTCAGCGAACAGGAGCGGCCGCGCACCCTGCGTGAACCGGCCTTCGAGAAACTCCTCGCCGCTGCAGTACCGCACAAGGAGTCGGTGGCCACGGCGCGCGTGGTCGAGCGGCGCGTGGACGAGTACATCGTCCGGTACGCCGGCGTCCGGCTGCGTCTGCCTGTTGAACGGCTCGTCTCCAGCTCACCGCAGGGAGCAGCGGTTATCCGGCTGCCGGCCAGCCGTCCCGCCCTCTCTCCCGGTTTCTTCCTGGTCGACGGTTCCCGAGGACGGCCCGACGGTCCACTCCAGCGCCTCTACGTGCACATCACCCGGCCCGATGCCGCCCCCGACATCTGGCGGTCGGTTCTTGAGCGAATGGAGGATCTGCGGATTCGCTACCGGGCCAAGGTGTCTTCCGCTACCCGCTTCTATCCTCGACGCGACGCACTGGTGATCTACTTTGGCGTGGACGCGACCTCGGCGCCGGAGACGGTGACCGAGGCGGTGGCGACAATGGCGGGGCTGGGGCAGGAGACCTCGGCCTTCGCTCTCCGCCTCGCCCCGGGCGTGGCGCTAGCCAGCGAGCCCGCAGATTCGCGATCCGGCATGCGCGGACTCAGCTTCGGGCAGCACCGCGCCAGCGTGATCGCGGACGCCCTGATCGCGTGGGCGGTCAATCCGGGCACCGCGACCCGGGAGGAGACCGTACGAACTGCCTTGGAGGCGGCCAGCATCGATCCAGGCGCCCCACACCGGAACATTGCGGCGTCACGATGACTCACGGACCCGCGTCCCAAAAGGAGTTCGTGTTTTGTTACGGGAGTGCCATGGAGTCGATCACCGAGCGGCTCGTGCCCACCGACCTGTGGACGAGCCTCAGCAGAACCATCCCGCAGCAGTCCGTCCGACGGCAGGGTGGTGGCCGCCTGCGGGCCGATGACCGTGAGGTCCTTGCCGCCATCATCTTCGTGACCTTAACCGGTTCCACCTGGCGTCAGCTGCCCGCGTGCTTCGGCCCGTCCTGGCAGACCGTCTACCGCCGCTTCGCGGAGTGGAGTGCCATCGGCCTATGGGACGAATGGTCCGTCTTGCTGCGACACATTCCGCTTTCGCCCGAGACGACCTGTTGGTGGACAACTGTCCTGCAGGCTCTCGCGGCCAGAACAAGCGGTCCTCGCCCGGCCCTTGCCGCCGCGCGAATGCCGCAGGCCTCGTAGGCAGCGCCGAGGTTTTCTGCCGCCAGGCTGGCCTCTGTTTCCTGAGCCTCCCAGCCATATGAAACAGGGGCTGTCAAATGAAACAGGAAGTCACTTGCACGCCCGAAAGGCATCTGGTCTGATGATCAGGCGGTCGGTTCACCGAAATGGCCGGCCGACTTTCGCTCTCACTTGTCAGGAGGAAAATATGGATTCCCAGGAGCTCATGGCCGGCTACTCCATCTACACGGACGCTGCGGAGATCGGTGCCAGTGCGGCCAGCGCCGCGCCGGCCACCACCCCGATCTCCTCGACCGTCGTCTCGTCCGAGGGCTGCGTCGTCGTGAGCGCCGCCTCAGTTTCCGAGACGTTCGACCACGGCTGCTGAGTTCGGCAGTCAGCCCCGGCAAGCATTCTTGCCGGGGCTCGCTCTTTCATTCTGTCCGTTCACACCGCGGATGTGGCACGTGAAGATCTCCGTTATTTTTCCCTGTATGCCAGCGCGCATGGACGCGGTACTCCCCTTCGCGGAACTCGTCGCGGAGTCGGCCAAATCGCGATTGTGGGTGGGACAATCCATGTCCCTGGAGTCCCACCAGATGCTTGCCTACCTGGCAGGCGCCGGATTCCGGATTCCGACCGGCGTCAGCGTCACTCTCATGCCGCTTCGTCATCCGTTCGAGGCGGCGATTCAGGCTCGTTCCGTGGCCGTGCTGACCGGCCAGCCGACGGTGGCCGGCTTCGGGGTCGGATCGGTGGGATTCCAGCGAGGTCTCCGGGGGGCGCCCTACGGCAGCCCGTTGACCGCCGCTCGCGAATACCTCTCCACAGTGCGACGGCTTTTGGACGAGGGACGGGCCGACGAGAGCGGCACGTACGTCCACATGCGTGGCAGCCTGCCGGCCGTGCAGCATCCACCGGTCGAGGTCGGCGCCGGCGTGCTGCGCCAGGGCATGGCGCGGGTCGCCGGCTCGGTAGCCGATGCCGCCATCACCTGGCTGACGCCGGCCCGGTATCTGGCCGACCACATCGTGCCCGCCCTCGCTGAGGGGGCAGCCGACCGACCCATGCCGCCACGGCTCGTCGCTGTCGTCCACGCCGCGCTGGCCGCTCCGGGCAGAAATCCCGAACAACTCGCTCTCACGGCCGCTCGCGCGCACCTGAGCACGCCGCACTACACCGACATGCTCGCCCAGGCAGGCCTGCGGGTCGACCCCGCGGATCCAGCGGCCGGGGCCGGCGAAATGGTCCGCTCCGGCCTGTTCGCGTACGGGGACCCGGACGCCGTGGCGGAGCAATTTGACGCCTACGCCCAGGCTGGCGTCGACGAGCTGGTGCTCAACCCGGCCGGCGTGCTGCTCAGTTTGGGCCCGTGGGCCGCGGCCGAGGACGTGGCAGCGATCGTACGCGCCTACTCGGAGCGAACCCGTGAACGCTGAGGCCACCGCCCCCGACCAGTACACCGGGCGCCGACTGTTGATCATCGGCAGCGGCGCGATCGGCGTAGGTTTCCTGCCGTTCTGGCTCAACTGGCTCAACCAGACGCAACCGGACCTTGCCGTGCGCATCATCCTGACCCGCAGCGCCGAACGCTTCGTCTCCCGCCAGACGCTTATGTCCATCGGCGGCGGTGGAGTCCACGAGGATCGCTGGCCCGACGACCCGACCCCCATCGCCCAGCATGTCGAGTGGGCACAGTGGCCCGACGGCATCGCCGTCTACCCGGCCTGCTTTAACTTCATCAGCCGGTTCGCCCTCGGTATGGGCGACAGCCCGGCCATGCTGGCGCTCCAGTGCACCAGCGCGGCCGTCGCCCTGGCACCTGCCCTGCCACCCGGCGGACATCGCAACCCTGTGTTGAGTCGGCACCTCACGTCGCTTCAGGAACGCACGAATCTCTGCGTGGTACCGCCGCACCCCGGGACCAGCGGAACCACAGGCCGTAAGGACGCCATGGTGGCGGCGCCGTTTCCAACCGTGCTCGCGGCTCTCGAAGCCAGGCGTCGGCACTGCGCCGCCGAGGAGCCGCTGTGAAGGCCGAGGGAACCCTGCTTCGCGAGTACGGCACCACGCGCATCCGCACCGCTGTTTACCAGGGCCCGGCAGACGCCTTCACCTGGGTGCGACGCGCGGGCACCGCCCACCCGGGCCCACTGGCACCAGTGCATCGCCACATCCTGGAAGCCCTGCGGCAGGCCGATCCGACCAGCCATCACCTGGTGACTGCGCACGCCGCCCGGACCGACGGGCTTCACTACCGGGTTCCCGGCCCGCTCTCCGTGGCGCGCCTGCTGACCGGACTGAGCCCCAGGGCGCTCAGTGACGGATGGCAGCAGGTGGCGACCGGCCTTCGCCCGGTCGCTGAGGCATTGAGCCGGCTCAACCAGATACCACCTCCGCCACAGGCCGCTGCCGGACCACCGGCCCTAGTACGAACCGTGCGATGGCTGGGGTCCGGAGGCGAGAGCGGCCATGCCGCTCTGCTGCACGGCCACCTGACGGCGCGCCTAGGCAGCGCGCGGATCCGCGCCCTCCGTGCGTGGGGACGGCATGCCCTGCACACCTCGACCTTCCTCGTCCACGGTAATCCGAGCCTCGGCCTGATGAGCTTGGCACCGACCACGCCGAGGGCCAGCCTGCTTGCCGGCGAGGAGGTCGCTCGTGGGCCGCAGCACTACGACCTCGGCTGGATCGTCGGCGAGCTGACCGAGCTTCACTCCCAGGCCCTCCGGCACCAGGAGCTTGACCGGGCGCAGGCACTCGCCCACCTGCGGCAGGTACTGCTTGCCGCAGCCGGGGTCTCGCTCGATGACGCCGTGGCACGCATCGCCGTCCTGCGCACCGTGACGCACCTGTACGACTTCGCTGTGTACGTCGGCTGGCACGAAAGCCTCCTAGAACACCTTCACGATCTGGTCCCGCGTCTGGATGCGGCGCGGTAGACGAGGGACGACAGAACACCATGAAGTTCCCCCAAGGCCGGGAAGTTAACGTTCATCGCTGCTCGTCGCCGCAGGCCTGCGCGACTCCTACTTCACCGACGGCGGCCGTCGCGCCCGCAACCTGGAAGTCACCTTCACCGGCCTCCTACGAGCCGACTTCTCCATCGACTGAGCCAACCACTGATTTCTTCGGCTCTGCAATCTGACGCCGGACCACCTGCAGGTCGGTGGAAAGCACACGCACCTGATGCTCGGCCGTCACCCCGTCCTGCTGCCCTCACGACTGGCTGGGCTGCTACAACAGCTGGCGGACGAGCCCTTGCCCGGCTCACGGTCTCTGTTCGCGCAGGCCACCGCAGGCCCCCGATTGCTGTTCCCGGGCCTGGTACCGGGGAAGCCCATCTCGACCCACGCCATGACGCAGAAGCTCAACCGCCACGGAATCTCGGTCCGCGCGGCCCGCAACTCCGCCCTCGCGGCCCTCGCCGCCGACCTCCCCAGCCCCATCCTCGCCGACCTGACCGGCATGCACCGCCACACCGCTATCCGCTGGGTCACCTACGCCCGGCGTGACTGGGCTGAGTACCTCGCAGCCCGGGCCGACGATGCTCGTCAACCCGGGCGAAACCAGAAGGAGTCTTCATGACAGCATCAAGGCGGACGGACGAAGAAGCCCTGGCTGGAGGCGGCGTCAACCATGTCGTGCGGATCGGCTCGACTGTTCGCCGGCCAGTGGGACCGTGGACCCACACGGTCCACGCTCTGCTTGATCACCTGAAGGCGGCAGGGTTCGCCGGTGCCCCACGAGCTCACGGCTTCGATACCGATGGCCGGGAGATCCTCGATTTCCTCCCTGGCCACGTCGCCAACTACCCGTTGCCGGATTACGTGCGATCAGACGCAACCCTGCAGGCCGTGGCGGTGATGTTGCGCGACTACCACGACGCCACTCTCAGTTTCACTCCTGCGGCGGACGCCAGCTGGTATTTGCCCAGCCGCGAGCCAGCCGAGGTGATCTGCCACGGCGACATCGCTCCCTACAACTGCGTCTTCCGCGACGGGAGGCCGGTCGCGTTCATCGACTTCGACACCGCCCATCCCGGTCCTCGTATCTGGGACCTCGCCTACGCCGCCTATCGGTTCGTCCCCCTCACCGATCCAGGCAACGCCGACTTCACCCTGCCCGTCGAGGAGCAGGCCCGCCGACTCCGACTCTTCGCAGACGCCTACCGGCTTGACGACAACGATCGCGCAGCGCTGGCCGACACGGCCCGGGACCGCTTGGAACACCTGGTCCGTCACATGCATAAACAAGCCGACGACGGCACCGCCGCATTCACCGAGCACATCGCGGCAGGACACGACTCGCTCTACAGCACCGACGCGGCGCACATCGCCCGCCACGCAGCACTCTTCATGACAGCGTTGAGGCGAAGCGACTCACAGTGGTGAACCTCGGCTGGCTAGGACGATGTAGCTGGCCCCACCCTGTGACGGCTTGAACTGGGAGCAGCTGGGTGAGTATTCGCGGCCACTGTGACGGTTCGAAGTGGCCCCACCAATGCTGGCCGCCGGCGGTCTGCTTGAATCCGGGCATGGCGGATTGGTCGAAGCTCAGCGACGCGCTCGGTTCCGTGGAGGGTGTGCCAGCCCTGCTTGACCGGTTCGAGGCCGACCCGCGGGGTGTCTGGTCGGAGCTGATGGACCGGTTGTGCCCACAGCTCGACACGGCGTTCTCGGCGAGTTTCGCGGCGCTTCCCCGGCTTGCCGAGATGGCGGCCCGGCCGGGAACCCGAGGAGCGGCACTGGGTCCTGTTCGCGGCGGGTCCGATCGTGTCGTCAGCGCGGCGATCGGCCGAAGGCGTTGCCGCGCTGGAGGTCTACTCGTCGGAGATCGCGGGGCTCGCGCGGCTCACCGGGGATTGCCTCCGTCTGCCGCTGGACATGGAGGACTACGTCGGGCTGCTCCAGATGGCCCTGGCCTTCGAGGACGTCGAGGTCTGGGACGGCGCCTCGCCATAGGAGCCGGAGCCGTCGCGGCAGACGTACTCGGCTCCGGGGTGCTCGCGCAGCCAGGCGACCAGGGTCTGGGTGGTGCGGTCGG
>NZ_JBVHLF010000154.1:0-8667 GCF_055559155.1 Kitasatospora sp. NPDC024654 | reverse complement strand
CCTCCGCCGTCACCTCATCGTCGACCTGCCCTCGCGCACTCACAGCAGAACATCCTGCCGCACCCGCCAATCGAGATCTATCCCTGTAGTACTAGGCCGGGAGCCGCGAAGCGGCGGAGTTCGCTGCGGCTCCGGGGTGACGGTCAGATGGGCCGCTTCTGCCCTTCGATGTACTGGTGGACGGTGCTGAGCGGTGCGCCGCCGCGGGAACCGGCGAAGTAGGAGCGGGACCAGAAGGCGGAGCCCAGGCCGATGCGGTTGACTCGATCTCGGATGCCCGTTGGGGGGTGTTCCTGACGATCCTCACCGCCAAGGCAGAATGCGCCGGACGGGAAGTGATGGCCGTGGACCCCCGCGACACCTCCCGGCGGTGCCCAGAATGCGGGCACACCGCCCAAGGAGAACCGGCCTACCCAGGAGAAGTTCCACTGTCGGTCCTGCGACCACATGGCTCACGCTGACACGATGGGAGCCATCAACGTTCTACGGGCCGGGCTGGTCCGTCGCGACGCCCGGAAGGGTTAGCGAGAAGCCCCCGGCTTTAGCCGGGGGAGGAGTCACGAGTTTCCACCTCCGCCCCGCGCCTGCCCCGATTCCCGCTGACCGCCGCTGGCAGGGCAGCGCCGTCGCTCGTCCTTCAACCACCCGCCCGGTACCTGGTCCTGGCTGGCCCGCTCACCGGGCACCCAACTGCCGCAGGGCGCTCTGGTGGGTGATCCGGACGACCTCGTGCCAGAACGGCACGGCGGTCAGGTACGTACCGAGCGCCGCCAGGATCCCGAGGGCCACGTCCACGCTGACGCGGCCCTCCTTCGCCCAGTACACGTCCTGCAGGTCCAGCAGCAGGGCGAACTCGTCGGCGATCAGCGCCGTGCCGATCCCGTAGCCGGCGGCGACCGCGGGATGCCCGACGGCCTGCCGGTCGCCTCGCACCGCGATCAGCCCCACGCCGGCCAGCGCGGCGATGCCGAAGTTGTAGTGGTGCAGGTGCCTGCCGCCCGCCGAGACGTTCCCCCAGGGCAGCCAGCCGCCCCGGATGCCGTGCGTGATCAGCCGTGTGGTGCCGAAGGTCGTGCCGAAGGCGATCCAGGTCACCAGCAGCGAGCGTTTGGTCGGCGGCAGGTGGTCGTCCACCGCCTTCCGCCAGCGCCGGACGAACTCGGCGTCCGGGACGTCACACCGCCGGGGCTCGTCGACCTCCATGCGTTCCGCCTCTCCTTCGTTCCCGCCAACGACACGCGTTCTCACCAACGACGTTAAGCGGAGCCGTCGGTGACAGCATCCGGAGGCCCGCTCTCCTTCCGCTGGGTACCGGTCGCGGTGGACGGGGGCCCGGGTCCGGGCCATGAACCGCCGGACCCGCCCGTTGCCCCAGGAGGCCAGGAGGCCCGGGCCGCCCGGGCGGCCGACGAGCGGACCAGGCCGGCCGAACTCGCCTGCCCGCAGGGCGCGGTGGAGCCGGCCGTGGTGGAACCGGCCCTCGCGCTCTCCCACGACCCGCTCACGCCGGCCCGGGCCCGGACGTTCCGGCTGCTCGCCCTCCCTGACGCGCCCGGTCTCAACCCGCTGGAGGTCGCGGGCCGCCGGGCGGCACGGCTTCCACGACCCGCTGTGGGCCTTCGCCCGTCAGCAGGGCGGCAGTTGGGATCCCCGGGTCGGTCGCCGCGGCCTTCGGACGGCTGCCGGACTGCTGCCTCGCCGCCGCGCGTAGAGCTCTCCCACCGCCTGCGGGGCGGCACCGCCGAGGGCCTCGCGCTGAGCGGGCCGGCCCTCAACCACGCGCGGTGCCAACGGATTCGGAGGCCCGTGGCCCAGGCCGGGGAGCCGCTCCGCGAACTTCCGGGACCCGGAGCGTCCGGCGGGGGCGAGCGGCAGGCGTTGCCGGGGGCGTAGCACCCTCCCCGGTAGTGTCCGCGTCAGCCGGCCGGCGTGTCGCGGATCAGGCTGTGCTCGCGGACCAGGTCGTCGTGGATCTCCGGCTTGTCGGGGTCACAGGCCTCCATCGCGTCCTCGATGGCGGCCAGCGCCTCCGCCCGGCGCCCGAGCAGACGCAGCGCGCCGGCCACCCGGAGCAGCCGGACCGGATCCGCGGCGGGGAAGGTGGCCGAGGTGGCCAGGGCGAGCACCCGTTCGGCCTGGCCGGGGAGGTCGTCGGCGAGCCACAGCCCGTGCAGCAGCAGGTGGCAGACCTCCAGGTTGTCGCCGGCCTCGTGCAGGCTCTCGCGCAGGGCGTCCAGGCCGCCGGGGGCGGACCGGCCGAGCAGCGCGAAGGCGTGCAGGGCGCGGGTGTACGGGTCCCAGCGCGAGCGCTGTGCCGGCGGGACCGGGTCGAGCAGCCGCAGCATGCTGCGGCAGCGGAAGTCGTAGCGGAGGCCGATCAGGCGCAGGTGGCGCACGGCCCGCGCCCGCGCGTGCTCGCCGAGCGGCAGGTCGCCGGCGAGGTACGGGGTGGCGCTGTTGCGGCGGGTGCGGGCGTACCACGCGAGCCGGCTGCAGAACGCGGCGCTGGTCTGCCAGTCGGCCGCGGCCCGACCGAGCCAGGCCGCGGCCCGGACCGGCCACGGGTCGCCGGCATCGATGGCCCGTTCGAGGAGGAGGCGGGCCGCTTCGAGGGCCGTGCCGCGCTGGTCCCCGTGGATCAGCGCGGCGGCGATGGCGTCCTCGACACCGGGGACGTCGAGCAGCCGGCGGGCGAGGGCGCGCCGGTTCGGGTCGGCCGGGTCGAGGTGGGCGAACTCCGTCAGTGCCGCCGCGCCCGGGTCCGGGCTGGGACTACCGCTCACCGCTCCACCCTGCACCGGGACGCGGATCGCCGCACGGCCGGCCGGGGCCGGCCGGTGGGGTGGGCGATCCCAGGTCGTGGGTGCTCCGGCCGACGCCGCGAGCGGCCCGCTCGCGGCGTCGGCCGGAGCATCTGCCGCTCGACCTCCATCGCGGACCGCCGTCGCCCCGGTCCGGCCGCATCCCGAGGCCGTACCGCCGGCCGGGTGGCGTGCGGGCGGCCCGTGGACGGCGGGACGCGCGGCGGGAATGCATCGCCCCCACCCGGGAACGGCCCGGCGAGGAGCAGGACGGAAGGGCGAAGGCATGGGACACGGCGGGAATGCGATCGACGAGCTGATGGCCGACCACCGCGAGGTCGAGCGGATGTTCTCCGGGATCGAGGAGATGCCGACCAGCGACCTGGCGCTGCGCGGCATGGTCGACGAGGTGACCATCGAGCTGGTGCGCCACGCGGTCGCGGAGGAGCAGTACCTCTACCCCGCGGTTCGTGAGCACGTCGAGGGCGGCGCGCAGCTCGCCGACAAGGAGATCGCGGACCACGCCAGGATCGAGAAGCTGTTGAAGCGGCTGGAGCCGATGACCCCGAAGGACGCCGAGTTCCCGATGCTGCTCCAGCAGCTGATGGACCAGGTGACGGAGCACATCGGTGACGAGGAGGAGCGGCTGTTCCCGGCGCTGCGCGAGGCGTGTCCGCCGGCGACGCTGACGGACCTGGGGGACAAGATCCGGCGGGCCAAGGCGATGGCACCCACCCGGCCGCACCCGGCGGTGCCCACCACGCCGACCGCCAGCAAGCTACTGGCGCCGGGTGTCGGGCTGGTCGACCGGGCGCGTGACTTCGTCAGCGGACGCGGCCGGAAGGACTGATCACCCGCGGTGATCGGCAGGCGCCGGGCCGGACCGTGACGCGGGTCATGCCGCCGGTCCGGCCGCCCGCCCGTGACGGCCACGTACCCTGGGCAGCCGCGCGCCGTCGGCGCGCCCGGCGCTCGCGGGCCGATCATGCACGGGCAGTAACGGAAGGCGAGCAGGTCTGAAAGACGGTTCGCCATGTCCACTGATCTCTCACCCGTCATAGGCACGGCCACCCGGTGGCTGCTGTCCGCCTACCCGGCACCGCAGGGTGCGCTCAGCCGGGCGCTGGCCGAGGCCCAGGCCCGGCAGGCCGCCACGGTCGCCGCGGCGCTGCGCTATCCGACCGGTCTGGACGTCGAGTTGCTGTACCTGCTCGGTCCCGGTGGCGCCGGCCGGTTGGACCGGCTCACCGGCGCCGACGGCCGGCCCGAGGCGCTGGCCGACTGGGCGTGGCGGACCTGGGTGGACGAGACGGTGGTGAGCTGGGCCGCGTGCCTGCTGGCGGACCCGCGGCTGGCGGCCGCGGCGGTGGCGGCGCTGGCCGACACCGACCACGGCGCCGAGCTGGCCGGGGACGCCTTCCGGCTGACCGCCCCCGGTGAGCGCGACCACGACGCCGCGCCGCTGCTGCGCCACCCCGACCTGCTCGACCCGATCGCCGCGCTGCACCGCGCGGACCTGCTCGGCCTGCTCCGGATCGAGCCGGTCGAGGGCTGACGCCGCCGCGCGGACGCCCGGCGCTTCGGAGGACCCCGCGAGTTCCCACCCTCGTGCGAACGTCCGAAAGTAACCCTTGGTAACCTCACGGACATATACTGTGAGGTAACATGCTCATGTCGCTTCGGGGGAGGGGCAGCAAGGGCGCTGCCTGCTGGGCGACTTCACCATGAGGGCTGGCCTCGCAACGCCGGCGAGCGCGCTCGCGCCGCCGAGGGATCCGCTGCGAAAAAGATCTGCCAGCCGGCGAGCAAGTGAAAGAGATGACGATGGTCTTCGACGCACGCGCCAGCCGCTTCGAGGCGCTCGGCGCCTATCTGCCGCCCGGCATCCAGTCCACACCTGAGCTGGTCGCCTCGGTGGCGGCCCACCTACCGGACCTCGACCTGGAGGGGATCACCGGCGTGACGCAGCGCCGGGTGCGCGACCCGCGGCCCACGGCCGGTGAGGACTCGCTCGGCCTGGCGCTGAAGGCGGCCCGGGACGCGCTCGGTCACTCCCGCTACCACGCCGCCGACCTGGACGTGGTGATCTCGGCCTCCATCACCCGCTTCGTCAACGGCGACGACTTCTCCTTCGAGCCTTCCCTGGCCGCCGAGTTGGCCAAGGAGCTGGGCGCCCACCGGGCTGTCCACTTCGACGTCTCCAACGCCTGCGCCGGCATGATGACCGGCGTCCTCCTGCTGGACCGGATGATCCGGGCCGGCCAGGTCCGCAACGGCCTGGTGGTCAGTGGCGAACAGGCCACCCGGGTCGCGGAGACCGCCGCCCGGGAGATATCCGACAGCTACGACCCGCAGTTCGCCTCGCTCTCGGTCGGCGACTCCGCGGTCGCGGTCGTCCTGGACCTCGCGCAGGACGAGGCCGACCGGATCCACTACCTGGACCTGATGACCTGCGCCGAGTACTCCGAGCTCTGCCTCGGCATGCCCAGTGAGCGGACCGAGGGCATCGCCCTCTACACCGACAACCGGAAGATGCACAAGAAGGACCGGCTGCGCCTGTGGCCCGCCTTCCACGGTGACCAACTCGCCAAGCAGGGGCGCACCTTCGCGGACGAGGGCTTCGACTACGTCGTCCAGCACCAGGTCGGCACCCGGTTCGTCAACTACGTGAACCGCACCGGGGAGGCCGAGTTCGGTACCCCGATGCCCGAATCCCTTTCGGTGGTGGAGGAGTTCGGCAACACCGCCTCCACCGCGCACTTCCTGGTGCTGCACCGGCACCTGAAGGCCGGGACCGCCCGGCGCGGCGCCAAGTACCTGCTGGTCCCGGCCGCCTCCGGGGTGGTCACCGGCGCACTGTCCGCGACCATCACCAACCTGGGGGTATGACCGATGGCGACTGTCATCAAGGCCGCTTCGACCAGCACCGCCCCCGCCCATCGCGCGGCGGCCGTGGTGCGGCTCGCCGGCCAGGCCGCCCGGGCCTGCCTGGCCGAGGCCCGGCTCTCCCCGGACACCGTGGGTGCGCTGATCAACGTCGGCGTCTACCGCGAGCACAACACCTTCGAGCCCGCCGTCGGCGCCCTGGTGCAGAAGGAGGCGGGCATCAACCTCGACTACCTCGCCCATCCGGTGCCCGGCGCCGCGTTCTCCTTCGACCTGATGAACGGCGCCTGCGGGGTGCTGAACGCCGTCCAGGTCGCCCAGGCGCTGCTGGACACCGGCAGTACCGAGCGGGTCCTGGTCACCGCCGCGGACGTGCACCCGAGCGGCCGTGCCGACCTGGACGACGACTACCCCTACGCCGACCTCGGCGGCGCGATGCTGCTGGAGCGCTCGGCCACCGCCGAGGGCGGCTTCGGTCCGGTCCGCTCGGCCCGTGCCGACCAGCCGTCGGCCACCGCCGGATTCCTGCGCACGGTCGGCATGGGGAGCAACGGCCGCCGCCGGATCACCGTCCGGCGCGAGCCGGGCTTCGCCGAGCAACTGCTCGACCTGGCCACCGAGATCGCGACCGACTACGCCTGGAACGAGCAACTCGACCTGCGGCGCACGCTGTTGGTCAGCTCCCGGCCGACCGCGGACTTCCCCTACCGGCTGGCTGCCCGGCTCGGCATGTCCGGCTCCAGCGTGCTCGCCCCGCAGGTGCCGGGCCCCGCGCGGGGCCTGCCGCACACCGCCGCCCCGATCCTCGGCTACCTGCAGGCGGTCGAGCAGGGGCTGCCCGAGGGAGTCGACCAGATCCTGTTCGTCGCGGCGGGCGCCGGGCCGAGCGCCGCCTGCGTCAGCTACCGGCCGCAGGAGCGGTGACCCGATGACCATCACGACGGAGCCGCTCAGCGGCGAACTGGGCCTCGCCGAGCAGTTGGCCCGCAACGCGCGGGCCTTTCCGGAGAAGAGCGCGATCATCCATCCGACGGACGGCCGGGAACCCGACGGCCGAATATCCTACGGAGAGTTGACGTACCGTCAATTACAGCGCGAGGTCGAACTGTTGGCGGACGCGCTGGGCGGCATCGGGATCGGATCCGGCACCCGCACCGTGCTGATGGCCGCCCCCGGGCCGGAGCTGTTCGCGCTGCTCTTCGCACTCTTCCGCCTCGGCGCCGTCCCGGTCGTGGTGGACCCGGGAATGGGAGTCCGGCGGATGCTGCACTGCTACCGCGCGGTGCGCGCCGAGGCCTTCGTCGGGCCGCCGGTCGCGCACGCGGTCCGGGTGGTGGGCCGGCGCGCGTTCGCCGACGTCCGGATCAGGGTCACCCTCGGCCGGCGCTGGGGCTGGGGCGGGCAGAGCCTGACCGCCCTGCGCACCTCCGCGCGGACCGGCCCGGCCGAGCGGCCCGCCGTCCGCGGCGACGACCTGATGATGATCGGGTTCACCACCGGCAGCACCGGCCCGGCCAAGGGCGTCGAGTTTACCCATCGGATGATGACGGCGATGGCCCGCGCCGTGCGGGCCGCCCACGCCCGTGACCGCTCCGAGGTCTCGCTGGTCACCCTGCCGCTGTACGGCGCGCTCGACCTGCTCTTCGGCTCCACCCTGGTGCTCGCGCCGCTCGCGCCGAGCCGGGTCGGCCAGGCCGACCCGGCCGCCCTGCTGGACGCCATGACCAGGTTCCGGACCAGCACGCTGTTCGCCTCGCCGGCCCTGCTGCGTCGGTTGGCCGAGCACCTGAGCGCGCACCCGACACCGCTGTCCGAGCTGCGCTGTGTGGTCTCCGGCGGCGCCCCGGTGCCGCCGGAGCTGGTCGCGACGCTGCGTCGGGTGCTCGACGAGCGGGCCGCGATCCACGTCACCTACGGCGCCACCGAGGCGCTGCCGATCACCTCGATCGAGTCCGCCGAGATCCTCGCGGAGACCGCCGCCGGAGCATCGCTGGGCGCCGGCAGCTGCGTCGGACGCCCGGTTCCCGGCACCGAGTTGAGGATCCTGCCGGTCTTCGACGGGCCGCTGCGCGGCCCGGACGCCTCGCTGCCGGTGCCGACCGGCGCGGTCGGCGAGATCGTGGTCGCCGGTGAGTCGGTCAGCCGGCGCTACCACGCGGCGCCGGCGGCCGACGCCGCGCACAAGGTGGTGGAGCAGGGCGACGGTGCCGCGGAGCGGATCTGGCACCGCACCGGCGACCTCGGCTACCTCGACCCGGCGGGCCGGCTCTGGTTCTGCGGACGCAAGAGCCAGCGGGTCCGCACCCGGGCGGGTGATCTGCACACGGTCCGCTGCGAGGGGGTGCTCAACGCCCACCCGCTGGTCCGGCGCACCGCGCTGGTCGGCGTCGGGGCGCCCGGGGCGCAGCGTCCGGTGGTCTGCGTGGAGACCGAGCCGGGCGTCACGGACGTCCACTGGGCCGCACTGGTACCGGAGTTGCGAGCGCTGGCGGCGGCCCGGCCGGAGACCGCCGAGCTGACGGTCTTCCTGCGGCACCCCGGCTTCCCGGTGGACATCCGACACAACGCCAAGATCGGCCGGGAACGGCTGGCCCGCTGGGCCGCCGGCCGGCTCGGCCCGTCCCGGGCCCGGGCACTGCGCGCCGTCCCACTGGCGGGGTGGGCGTACCTGGCGGCGGGGCTGCTCCACCCGGTCGACCAGCCGGTGCTGGTCGCGCTCTGGTGGCTGGACGCCGTGCTGAGCGTGCTCGGGCACGCCGTACAGCTGCCGAAGGCGCTGTCGCGCGGCCGGGTGGCCGGCCGGAGCCCGGGCGCCGCCGCGGTGCTGACCATGCTGTACGGCGCGACCTGGTGGCGGTTGCTGCCCGTGGCCGGGGCGGAGGAGGCGCGATGAGTTTCCTGAGTCAACCCCTATGCCGCCAAAGTGGTCTCGGGAGTCGTTTTGATCTTGCTGTTGGCCTGGTGGGTGTCGGGGTCGTAG
>NZ_JBVHLF010000153.1:7359-9011 GCF_055559155.1 Kitasatospora sp. NPDC024654 | reverse complement strand
CTCCCCCCCCCCCCCCCCCCCCCCCCCACCCCACCCTCCCCCCCCCCCTCCCCCCCCCCGCCCCCCGCCCCCCCCCCCCCCCCCCCCCCCGCCCGCGCGCGTTTTCCGACTGCTGGAAATCGTGGCCCGATTGGCGCGGCCGAAACGGTTTCAGAACGCTGTCGGAAGCGTAAAGTCCCAGCATGGACCGCCGAATTTTCGGGCTGGAGAACGAGTACGGCGTCACGTGCACGTTTCGGGGACAACGGCGTCTGTCTCCGGACGAGGTGGCCAGGTACCTCTTCCGCCGCGTAGTTTCCTGGGGACGCAGCAGCAATGTCTTCCTGCGCAACGGCGCCCGCCTCTATCTGGACGTCGGTTCGCATCCCGAGTACGCCACGCCGGAGTGCGACGACGTCACCGAGCTGGTGACGCACGACAAGGCGGGTGAACGCATCCTGGAGGGCCTCCTGGTGGACGCCGAGCGGCGGCTGCACGAGGAGGGCATCGCCGGGGACGTCTACCTCTTCAAGAACAACACCGACTCGGCGGGCAACTCCTACGGCTGCCACGAGAACTACCTGGTGGCCCGGCACGGCGAGTTCTCCCGGCTGGCCGACGTGCTCATCCCGTTCCTGGTGACCCGTCAGCTGATCTGCGGTGCGGGCAAGGTGCTGCAGACGCCGCGCGGCGCGGTCTACTGCGTGAGCCAGCGGGCCGAGCACATCTGGGAGGGCGTCAGCTCGGCGACCACCCGGTCCCGTCCGATCATCAACACCCGGGACGAGCCGCACGCGGACGCCGAGCGGTACCGGCGGCTGCACGTGATCGTCGGCGACTCCAACATGTCGGAGACCACCACGCTGCTCAAGGTCGGCGCCACCGACCTGGTGCTGCGGCTGATCGAGGCCGGTGTGGTGATGCGGGACCTGACGCTGGAGAACCCGATCCGGGCGATCCGCGAGGTCAGCCACGACCTGACCGGCCGGCACCAGGTGCGGCTGGCGAACGGCCGGGAGGCCAGCGCCCTGGAGATCCAGGAGGAGTACTTCACCAAGGCGCTGGAGTTCGCCGACCGCAAGGGGCTGAACACCGGCACGGTGGCCCGGGTCCTGGAGCTGTGGGGTCGCACGCTGGAGGCGGTGCGCACCGAGGACCTGGCCAAGGCCGGCACCGAGATCGACTGGATCATGAAGTACCAGCTGATCGAGCGCTACCGCGAGAAGCACCAGATGAGCATGTCCAACCCGCGGATCGCCCAGATCGACCTCGCGTACCACGACATCCACCGCCGGCGCGGGCTCTTCTACCTGCTGCAGGGCAAGGGCCAGGCGCAGCGGGTGACCACCGACCTGAAGACCTTCGAGGCGAAGTCGGTACCGCCGCAGACCACCCGGGCCCGGCTGCGCGGGGACTTCATCCGTCGGGCGCAGGAGCAGCGCCGGGACTTCACGGTGGACTGGGTGCACCTGAAGCTGAACGACCAGGCGCAGCGCACGGTGCTCTGCAAGGACCCGTTCCGCTCGGTGGACGAGCGGGTGGAGAAGCTGATCGCCGGGATGTAGCCGGCGGACCGGCCGGGGGGGGGGGGGGGGGGGGGGGGGGGGGGGGGGGGGGGGGGGGGGTTGGGGTGCCGTTGTCCTCTTGCTGCTCCTTCTCTGTTCCGGTCTCCC
>NZ_JBVHLF010000153.1:0-7349 GCF_055559155.1 Kitasatospora sp. NPDC024654 | reverse complement strand
CACCCCCCCATAACCGACCCGGAGAATACCACCCCCCCCCCCCCCCCCCCCCCCCCCCCCCCCCCCCCCCCCCCCCCCCCCCCCCCCCCCCCCCCGCCTTGCGTGGAGCCGTCAGGTAATGGTTCTAGGGTGGGTCGAGTTCGCTGGCCGTACTTGACCGACAGTTAGGATGACCGTGCGACGGATCGCCGGGGTGCTCCTCGTCCTGCCTCTGCTGGCGCTGACGGCGTGCAGCAGCGGTACGCCCGTGAAGAGCGGGTCGTCCGCGGCGCCGACCAGTTCGGCGCCGGCGGTGCCGAGCCCGGTGAGTTCGGCCTCGCCGATGCCGACGGTGAGCGGTGACGTCGGGAGCAAGGCGACGATCACCCTTCCCTCCGGGCCGCCGAGCGGGCAGTTCGTGGTGAGCTCGGTCAGTGACGGGGACGGCCCGACGGTCGGCCACGGAGACTGGGTGACGGTGAACTACACCGCGAAGGACTGGACGACCGGCAAGGACCTGCCGAGCTCGTACGACGCGGGGTCCAAGCCGCAGCTCTACCAGGCCGGGATCGGGCAGTTGGTGCCGGCCTTCGACCAGAGCGTGGTGGGCAAGAAGGTGGGCAGCCGGGTGCTGGTGGTGGCGCCGCCGGCGGCGGCCTTCGGCAACACCGGGAACACCACCCTGGGGATCGGTCCGGGGGACACCGTGGTGTTCGTGCTGGACGTGGCGCAGGCGGTGCCGCAGGACTCGGTGGTGACCGGGTCGATGACCCAGCCGCCGCCGACGCTGCCGCAGGTGAAGGACAACGGCAAGGCGGCGCCGACCATCACCATCCCCTCGAACGAGGCGGCGCCGACCGACCTGAAGACCTCGGTGCTGATCAAGGGGGACGGCAAGCAGGTCAAGGCGGGGCAGACGCTGGTGGTCCAGTACACCGGGGTGACCTGGAGCAACGGGCAGCAGTTCGACTCCTCCTGGAGCCACGGCGGTGCCCAGGCGCTGCAGGTGGGGACCGGGAGCGTGATCAAGGGCTGGGATGAGGGCCTGGTGGGGCAGAACGTGGGCAGCCGGGTGCAACTGGTCATTCCGCCGTCGCTGGGCTACGGGGACAAGGCGCAGTCCTCGATTCCGGCGAACTCGACCCTGGTGTTCGTGATCGACATCCTGGAAGCTGTGTAGTTCCTGGCGTGGGCGGGCATTCGCGGGGTGTCATGGACACCCGGCGAGTGCCTGCCCTCATGTCGAGCTGACATACTGCTGGCGATTTCGCACAGCGGCTAGCGATCTTGAGGGCGAGGATAGGGGAGTCATGGCTGAGAATGCTTCGGGCCCGGACGAGGCCGGTACCGCGAGTGGTGCGGTAGACCCGGCGGCGTCGCGGCCCGGCGGCCCGCTGCCCGGGGACGGCGAGTCGATCGTGATCCCGCCGTCGATCCTCAAGCAGCAGGCCGGTTGGGCGCAGCCCGGTCAGAGTGCCCCGGTCGTGTCGGGTGGGACGTCCGAGGACGAGGCGCCGCAGGTCTTCGCGTCGACCGTGCGCAAGCAGCAGCTGTCCGAGGCGGACTACGAGAACGCGCCGAGCGGTGGCCGGCTCGGGGTGATCCTGGGCACCGTGCTGGCCGTCCTGCTGGTGGGCAGCGGTGTCGGGCTGTACCTGGTCAACAAGCACGACGACAGCAAGCCGGCGGCCTCGGACACCGCCAGCACCTCGCCGAGCACCCCGGCCGTGCCGCCGCTGAAGCACGACGCCAAGGTGCTGCCGACGGTCACCGGTGACTTCGGCAAGAAGGCGACCATCACCGTGCCGTCCCAGGCTCCGGACGGCACGTTCGTGGCGAAGACGATCTCCGAGGGCAGCGGCCCCAAGATCAACAAGAACGACTGGGTGACCGTCGGGCTCACGCTGAAGGACTGGAACACGGGCAAGGACCTCCCGGGGAGCTACGACAGCAACGGCCAGCCGCAGATCTTCCAGGCGGGCACCGGCCAGCTGATCCCGGCGCTGGACTCCACCCTGGTGGGGCAGAAGGCGGGCAGCCGGGTACTGGTGGTGGCGCCGCCGACCGCGGCCTTCGGCTCCCAGGGCAACCCGCAGCTCGGTGTGGGCGGCAACGACGACCTGATCATGGTGATCGACATCCAGGGGGCGGTCGCGCCGGACGCCCGGGTGAGCGGTGACATGACCGAGCCGCCGGCCGACTTCCCGCAGGTCAAGGTGAACGGCCCGAAGAAGGCCGACACCATCACGCCCCCGGCGAACGTGACCGACCCGACCAGCCTGAAGACCGCGGTGCTGATCCAGGGCAACGGGCCGAAGGTGCAGACCGGCCAGCAGGTGGTCGTCCAGTACACCGGCGTGACGCTGAAGGACGGCAAGGAGTTCGACTCCTCGATCCCCAAGGGGCAGGCATTCCCCTTCGCCGTCGGTGCCGGCCAGGTCATCGCCGGCTGGGACCAGGGCGTGGTCGGCCAGAACGTGGGCAGCCGGATCGAGCTGGTGATCCCGGCCTCGCTGGCCTACAAGGACCAGCCGCCGGCCGGCAGCGGGATCCCGGCCAACGCCTCCCTGGTGTTCGTGGTCGACATCCTGGCCGCCGGGCAGGGCTCGGGCGGCAGCGGCGGGCAGTGATGACAAGATAGGGCGACCGGCTGTCGGGGCGACCCGCGGCCGGGCCTGAACTGCGCGGGCGGCGGACGCCCGTACGGTGGTTCCCGTCGGAGCCGCGGTACGGTGCTCCGCCGCCGTGCTGTGTTCCGGGTTGTTGACGTGACGGCCGAGTCAGTCGGCCGATGAGGAAGAGGCAGTGATGAGCGAGAAGAAGAAGCCGGAGATCGACTTCCCGGGCGGCGAGGCGCCGGCCGACCTGCAGATCCGCGACATCGAGGTGGGTACCGGCGAGGAGGCCAAGCCGGGCCAGCTGGTCAAGGTCCACTACGTCGGCGTGACCTTCGAGACCGGTGAGGAGTTCGACGCCAGCTGGAACCGCGGTACCCCGTTCCAGTTCCCGCTGGGCGCCGGCCGCGTCATCAAGGGTTGGGACGAGGGTGTCGTGGGCATGAAGGTGGGTGGCCGGCGCGAGCTGATCATCCCGGCCCACAAGGCGTACGGCAACCAGTCGCCGTCGCCGCTGATCCCGGCCGGCTCGACCCTGATCTTCGTGGTCGACCTGCTGGGCGTCTGAGCCCCTCGCCGAGGTGGCCGCAGCCCGCTCCGGCGGGGTGCGGCCACCTCGGCTTTCGCTCTGTGTGGTGCTACCGGTACGGTCGGGTCGCCGGGATCAAGATTCCTCGGCGGGCACCCGCGCGCGGCGCGGCACACCGGAAGGGTCAGCGATGGCGATCGCCAAGGCAGAGCGGCTGATGAACCTCGCCCTGTGCCTGATGAACACCAAACGTCCGCTCTCCAAGCGGGAGCTGCGGGAGTCCGTCGAGGCCTACCGGGAAGCCGGGCCGCACGGCAGCGAGGACGCCTTCAACCGGATGTTCGAGCGGGACAAGGACGACCTCCGCGAGCTGGGGCTCCTGATCGACACCGACGAGAACACCCTGGACGGCGAGATCGGCTACCTGGCCCGCCGGGACCGCAACCGGCTGCCGGAGATCGCGCTGGACGCCGAGGAGGCGGCCGCGCTCAGCCTGGCGGCCAAGGTGTGGCAGCAGGCCCGGCTCTCCGGGGCGGCGAGCGGCGCACTGCAGAAGCTGCGGGCGGCCGGGGTGCCGTTCACCGAGGAGGAGCCCGAGGGGCGCACCGCGCTGGAGCCGCGGATCCCGGCCCGGGAGGCCGCGTTCGAGCCGCTGCTGCTGGCCGCGCGGGACCGCCGTCCGGTGAGCTTCGAGTACCGCAAGGCGGGCGCCTCGGCGGTCGAGCAGCGCACGGTGGAGCCGTGGGCACTGGAGTGCTGGCGCGGGCACTGGTACCTGGCCGGCTGGGACCGGGACCGGGCGGCGGTCCGGGTGTTCCGGCTGAGCCGGATCAGCGGCCGGGTGCGGGCCCGCGGCGGCGTGTTCACCGCGCACATCCCCGAGCACGTGGACGTGCGCGCGTACGTGGCCACCTTCGCGGGCGAGGGTGCGACCGCGACGGCGACCGTCCGACTGCGCCGCGGCGCCGGCTTCCCGCTGCGGACCAAGGCGCTGAGCACGCGCGCGGTGGACGAGCAGTGGGACGAGCTGGAGATCCCGTACGGCTACGGGCTGGGCGCCGACCTGGCCGAGTACGGGCCGGACCTGGTCGTCCTGGAGCCGGACGACCTGCGCGCCGACGTCATCGACCGGCTGCGCGCGGTGGCCGGCCTCGCAGCTGAAGGAGCCTGACGGTGAGCAACGCCATCGACCAGACCCGCCGCATGCTCTCGTTGGTCACCTACCTGCGCGAGCGCCCCGGAGCCGAGGTCGCCGAGGTGGCCCGGGCCTTCGGGATCACCGAGCGCGAGCTGATCGCGGACCTGAACGTGCTGCCGATGTGCGGCACCAGCTTCCGCGGCGGCGACCTGCTGGACATCGACACCGACGGCGAGCGGATCTGGTGGCACAACGTCGACGACGTCGCGCAGCCGCTGCGGCTGGCGGCCGACGAGGCCACCGCGCTGCTGGTGGCCGCCCGGGCGGTGGCCGGGCTGCCGGGGCTGCGCGAGCGGGACCGTCAGGCGCTCACCCGGGCCGTCGCCAAGATCGAGAACGCGGCGGGTGAGAGTGCCGAGGGCAGTGCCCGGGTCGGGGTGACCTTCGAGGCCGAGGGCCAGGTCTTCGCCGACATCGACCGGGCGCTCAGCGAGCGGCGGCGGATCTGGCTGCGCTACTACTCGCACGGGCGCGGCGGGATGACCGAGCGGGAGGTGGACCCGATCCGGCTGGTCACCGAGGGCCACACCTACCTGGAGGGCTGGTGCCGGACCTCGGAGGACCGCCGGCTGTTCCGGCTCGACCGGGTGGCCGAGGTCAAGCTGCTGGACGCGCCCGCGGACCCGCCCCGCCTGGAGCCGCGCGACCTCTCGCAGGGGCTGGTGAACCCGGCGGCGGACGATCCGCAGGTGGTGGTCGAGGTCGGGCCGGCCGGGCGGTGGGTCGCCGAGTACTACACGCACGACCTGGCCGAGGAGCTGCCGGACGGCGGGCTGCGGATCACCCTGCGCAGCTCGGACCCGTCGGGGCTGCGCACCCTGGCGCTGCGGCTCGGACGGGACGGGCGGATCGTTTCGCCGGCGCACCTGGCCGAGCAGGCGCGGGAGGCGGCGTCGGCGGCGTTGGCGGGGTACGGGGAGCCGGCGGGTTCGTCGGGCGTGGTGGGCTGAGGAGTGGCGGAGGAGGGCGGGGGAGTGGAGGCCGGGTTCGCCGAGGACACCCGTTTCAAGGTCTACTGCTCGCAATGCCGGGAGAAGGTCGAGCTGGCGGCGTCCGAGTTCCGGCTGGCGCTGGGGCGCACCCGGGAACGGGCCTTCTACAGTTTCACCTGTCCCGCCTGCGGGGCGGCGGTGCGCAAGCCGGCCGGGGAGAAGATCGTCGCGGCGCTGAGCGGTGCCGGGGTGAGTACCATCCGGTTGCTCCAGGCCGTTCCGGTGGCCCAGGGCTGAGGGCGTTGGGCCCGGTCGGACTCGAGTTGAGGACGGAGGAGCGTCATGCCGTGGACCATCATGGCGGCGGTCGGCCTGGCCACGGCCGGGCTGCTGGTACTGGGGGTGCTCGCGGGTCGGTTGTGGCGGGACGTGCGGGGCCTGGCCCGGCAGGTGGACGCCGCCGGGCGGGCGCTGACGGAGGCCTCCGGGGAGCTGGCGCGGACCGTACAGGGCTGACGCGGCCAAACTTCACCTGCCCGTCGGGTGCACTGGTCTGCTCCTGCCGGGACGCGCGCGTTAGGCTCTGACCGTGGCCTGCGGTGTCCCGTGGGCCCGCCGTCACGTCCACCAGCGGTTTCGGCGCCCTCGGCGGCGTCCGGTCGCCCACGTCGAGAGAGCAGTCGCCCATGGGCAGGATCCTGGCGTTCCTGATGATCGCCCTGATGGCGTTCGCCTTCTTCGGCGGCAAGCGGCTGCCGGACCTGGCCCGGGGGCTGGCGCGGTCGCTGCGGATCCTGCGCAGCGAGAGCGCCGCGCCGCGCGGCGGGGGGACGGAGCGGCCGGCCGCCGGTCCGGTGGCGTCGGGCGGGACGGTCAGGACGATTCAGGCCGCGCCCGGTGACACCTCCACCGCACGGCCGGTCACCGAGCACGGGAGCGGCGGGCCGCGCTGAGCGCCCGCCGGTCCGCACCGCGGTCCGCCGTCCGGCGGGCCACGACGCACGAGTTGAGGACCGGGGTTGAGCAAGTCTTCCAAACCGCCCAAGGACCCCGAAGGTCGGATGTCCCTCGGGGATCACCTGCGCGAACTGCGCAACCGGCTGGTCAAGTCGGTGCTGGCGATCGTGGTGTGCACGATCATCGCGGCGTGCTTCAACAAGGAGCTGCAGGTCTTCCTGATGCGGCCGCTGCCGAGCTGCACCGCCGCGGAGCTCCAGCAGCAGGCGGAGGCCGCCCACAAGTGCTCGGTGGTCGCCGTCATCGGTGTCACCACGCCGTTCACCCTCGCCCTCAAGGTCTCGCTGACCGCGGGCCTGATCGGCGCGCTGCCGGTGTGGCTGTACCAGCTGTGGGCGTTCATCTCCCCCGGTCTGCACCGCAACGAGCGCAAGTACTCGCTGGGCTTCCTGGCCGCCGGCATCCCGCTCTTCCTGGGCGGCGCGGTCTGCGCGTACCTGCTGATGCCGACCACCATCCGGGTGCTGTCCTCGTTCACCCCGATCGGGGCGCAGCAGATCCTGCCCGCCGAGGACTACTTCAACATCGCCACCAGGATGGTGCTGGTCTTCGGGGCGGCCTTCGAGTTCCCGCTGGTTCTGGTGATGCTGAACTTCACCGGTACGCTCACGGGCAAGCGGATGCTCGGCTGGTGGCGCGGCATGATCATGGGCATCACGGTCTTCGCGGCGTTCGCCACGCCCAGTGCCGACCCGCTGAGCATGCTGGCGCTGGCCTCGCCGATCTGGGTGCTGTTCTTCGCCGCGGTGGGGATCTCGCTGCTCAACGACCGGCGCCGGCTGCGCCGCAACCCGGATGCCGGGCTGAGTGACGAGGAGGCCTCGCACGTCGACCTGAGCGTGGAGACGGTGGGGTCGGCCGAGGCCGTGACGGCGTCCGCGCCGGCGGTCGCCTCGCCGGCGCCGGTGGCGTCCGTGCCGGTGGCGCGGGGCGAGCAGGTGGACGACGACATCACCTGAAGGTGATGCGGTGACGGTGACCGGTACGGGGGGGGGGGGGGGGGGGGGGGGGGGGGGGGGGGGGGGGGGGGGGGGGGGGGGGGGGGGGGGGGGGGGGGGGGGGGGGGGGGGGGGGGGGGG
>NZ_JBVHLF010000152.1:0-9121 GCF_055559155.1 Kitasatospora sp. NPDC024654 | reverse complement strand
CAAGCAGGGCAAGAACCTGCTCGACGCCATCACCCGGCTCTTCGACGGCAGAGGCGCCTGGATCCCCACCCCGGCCTGATCACCAAATCAGTCACTCCTCGCGTTCCACCAGCTCCACGCCCAGGCATACCTTGACTACGCCAGCCTGCACCTGCGTGACGACACCCTCGCCCTGGACCTCGTCGACGAGGTGTTCGCGCGCCTGGCCGACCACTGGGGCAAGGTCCTCCTCCAACCGGCCCCCTCCGCCTACGCCTGGGCCCTGCTGCGCCGGGTCGTCGAGGCCGAGTGCGCCCGCCAGGACGAGTACAACGCCCTGATCGAGGAGATCACCTTCGCCTACGCCGAACTCCACGAGAAAGGCCGCCAGCTCCTGGACGACCTCGAAGCCGACACCCAGTACAGCCTCGGCGCCGCCCTGGAAGACCTGGAGGACGGCATGACCCTCGCACAGGCGATCCGCAGCCTGTCCGGCAGCAAGTACGACGTGATCGTGCTGCGCTACCTGCGCGGCTACAGCATCGACAAGATCAGCACCGTGATGGGCATCGAGACCATCACCGTCCGCTCCCTCATGACCCAAGCCAGAACCAAGATCGCCGCCCGGCTCGCACCCCGCCGCGTGCTGCGCCCGGGCCCCGTTCTGCCCGACCAGGAGTGATCCCCATGCCCGACCCACTCGACAGCCTGCCCCACGCAGGCCTACTCGCAGATTCCCGCCCCATCTACGACATCGAGGCCGGCCGACACCGCATCGCCGAGAAGCTCGCCGCCCGCCGCGCCCGCCCCCGCATCCCGGCCCAACCCCCTCAGCGACCCACCCGCGACCTGCCCGCCTGGTACCCCACGGTGGACCGCGCCCGCTTAACGACCCGCTCCGCCAGCCCCGGCGGCCTGAGCGTCCAGGACCACGCGGTGCGCACCCTGCGCGCCCTAGCGGCCAGGATCGTCGCCGAGGACGACGCGCCCACCTGGCTGGACGACCTGGCCACCCGCCGCCGCGTGGAGCCGCGCGGCGAGCTGGTGTTCGCCTGCCTGCTCCACCTGGCGGGCCACCCACAGGAGGCCCAGTGGTGGTGGCAGATGGCCGCGGGCGCCGACACCTCGGAGGCCGCCTTCTGCCTCTACCTGCACCACACCAGCCGCGGCGAACTGCGCGAGGCCGATCACTGGCTCCGCCAAGCCGTTCTCCTGCACCCACCCGAACGCCGCCGCGACGCCCGCGACGTCCTCAAGATCCTCCTGCGCCGCTCCGCCCGCTGACGCGGACCATGCCCGGGATATGCGCACGAGTCCCGCAGCGGGACCTGGCTCTTCGAGGCCGGCGAGCCGCCACCTGATGGCACCCGGTGTCCGTGGGCTGTCACCCGGTGGAGCACCGGCAGTTCCTACCTGTCCAACCTCGCCGCGTAGATGCGCGCTCAGCTGGGGAGAAGAAGGCGGGATGGCAGCCGGACCAGCGCATTTGAAATCGCGTCCGGTCGAGTCCGACAATGAGCCGGTGGATAGAACTGACCGAGGGGAGGCGGGAGTTGGAACCGGAGGTGATGTCGCTGGTGTCGACGGCGGCGAGCACGCTGGTCGGCAAGCTGGCGACAGACGGGTGGGAGCAGGTCACGCGGCTGGTGGGCACGTGGTGGCGGCGGGTGCGCCCGGAGCAGGCCGAGGGCGTCGAGGCCGACCTGGTGGAGACCCGGCAGGCGCTGGCTGGTGGCTCCAACCCGCAGGATCTGGTAGCCGAATGGCGCGGGCAGCTCAAGAGCCTGCTGCGCACGGACCCGCAACTGATCGAGGAGTTGCGCGCGCTGGTCCGCGAGCTCCAACCCGAGCAGCAGGAGGCCGCCGGTATCCGGATCGAGATGCGCGCCGAGGCCAGCGGACGCGGCAAGGTCTTCCAGGCGGGCCGCGACCAGCACAACAGCGGCCATTGACAGATCCCGCCGATTCCAGGTCCGCGCCGGTCCGGCTGGAGGCCTACGCCTCCGGTGCCGGGATCATCTACCAGGCCGCCGGAAGCCAGCAGATCGCCGGACGTGACCTGCATCTGCACTTCTGGGACGGCGCCCACGAGGTCCGCCGGCTCCAGGCGGGCGCCGCCGGCCCGGACGAGTGCCCCTATCCCGGCATGTCGGCGTTCAGCGCCGAGCAGGAGCAGTGGTTCTTCGGCCGCGACCGGCTCACCGCACGCCTGGTGCAGCGGCTGTCCGAGAGCCTGCGCCAGGGCGGCGCCGTCGCCGTGGTTGCGGCCTCGGGGGCAGGCAAGTCCTCGCTGCTGCGCGCCGGCCTGGTGCCCGCGCTGGCCAAGGGGGCCTTGCCGGGCTCCCGGCACTGGCCGTGTCTGGTGTTCACGCCGGGCGACCAGCCGATGGTCGCACTGACGATGCATCTGGCCGTGCTCGCCGACGCCGATCCGGAGATGATCGAGCAGGAGCTGGCCACCGACCCACAGGCCGTGTCGGCCCGGCTGCGCACCGCCCTGGCCGAACGGGGCGCGCAGCGCCTGGCCATCATCGTCGACCAGGCCGAGGAGCTGTTCACCCTGGGAGCCGGTGAGCAGGAGCGGCGGCACTTCCTCGCCGCCCTTGAGGCACTCGGCCGCGGGGGCGCCGACGGGCCGGCGGTGCTGGTCGTCTTCGGCGTGCGCGCCGACTTCTATCCGCAGTGCGCCCGGTACGCCCTGCTGCACCAGGCGCTGGAGCACCGTCAGGTCCTGGTCGAGGCGATGTCGCGGAAAGAGGTGCGCGAGGCCGTCCTCTTCCCGGCCCGGTCGGTCGGGCTGGACCTCGAACCGGGCCTGGTGGAGCTGCTGCTGCGCGACCTCGGCGGGCCAGGCGTGGCCGGCCCGGACCGGTCCGCCGGGTCCGACCGATCCGATGGGTCCGATGGGCTCGACGAGTGCGACCAGGGCGGCCGGCTGGCCGAGTACGGGTACGAGGCGGGCCGGTTACCGCTGCTCGCCCACGCGCTCGAAGCCGTCTGGCAAGCCAGCGCCGGCTCGACCATGACGGTCGCGGGCTATCTAACCGCCGGTGGTATCCGCGGCGCGGTCGCCAACACGGCCGAGGACGTGTACCGCGATCTGGACGCCGCCGGCCGGCGCTCGGCGCAGCGGCTCTTCCCGCGCCTGGTGCGGATCGGCACCGGCGCGGCCGACACCCGCCGAGCAGTGCCCCGTGCCCGGCTGCTGGCCGAGGCCCCGGACCCCCAGGTCGCCGCGACCGTGTTGGAACGCTTCACAGACCGGCGGCTGCTGGTCCAGAGGCGGGAGGCCGTCGAGATCACGCATGAGGCGCTGCTGGACGCCTGGCCCCGGCTGCGCGGCTGGCTCGACGCTCACCGGGCGGACCACCTGCGGCGCCAGCAGATCGAGGAGGCCGCCGCCGCGTGGGAGAACGCCGGGCGCGAGGCCGGCCTGCTCTACCGGGGCACCCGCCTGGAGGCCGCGCAGGAGTTGGAAGCCCGGCTGGGCCAAGGGGAACTCGGGACGACCGAGCGGCGTTTCCTGGCCGAGTCGCGGCGCCAGCGCCGGCGCAGTGCGGCGATCCGCAGGGGTGCGATCAGCCTGCTGGCCGTGCTGTCCCTGATCGCCACCGGGAGTGCGGTGATCGCCCGGCTGCAGAGCGACCAAGCCATCGCGCAGCGCCGGGCCGCCGAGGAGCAGCGCCGTCTGGCGGTCGGCCGGGCGCTGCAGTCCGAGGCGGAGACCGCCCGTGCCAGCGACCCAGTGACCTCGCTGCGGCTCAGTCTCGGCGCGCTGGCGGTGAACCCCACCCCACAGGCCCGGGTCGGGCTGATCACCACGCTCCAGCAGTCCCGGTACGCCAGTTCCACCACGCTGGGCGGCCAGCTCACCGAGGGGTCCGAGCTGAGCCCGGACGGCACCCTGCTGGCGGTGGCGGCCGACTACTCCCCCGGCAGCACCATCTCGCTGTGGGACACCTCGGGCGCCGGTGCGGCCCGCAAGCTCGCCACGCTGCCCGTCCCCGGATCCCTGCCCTACAGTCCCGACGGCATGTCCTTCAGCCCGGACGGCCACCTGCTGATCACCGTGGAGAGCGGTGCGCGAAGGTCCGACGGCACTCCCCCGGACAGTGCGGTCGTCGCCTGGGACCTGTCCGATCGCTCCCGGCCCCAGCAGGTGCTCACGCTGACCGGCCTGAAGGACGTGCAGGGTACGGCCGTCAGCCCGGACGGCCACACCCTGGCGGCGGTGACCGGCGGCGCCCTCGGCACCCTGACCCTGTGGGACATCACCAGCCCGTCGGCTCCCCGGCAGCTGTCCGCACCGACCAGCGCGTTCGACTCGGAGATCGTACTGTTCGGGCCGGACGGCCGCTCCCTGGTCACCGCCTCGGACACCTTCACCGCAAGCAGCGACTCCCTGGCTCCGAACACCATTACCCACACGACTGGCTGGACGCTGTGGGACGTCAGCGACCCGGGCCACCCGAGGCCCGTGTCCAGCGAGCGGGGGTTCGGCAGTGGGCTGGCCTTCAGCCCGAGCACTCCGATCCTGGCTGCCGGCGACGGCCGCACCGTGACCCTGTGGGACCTCAGCCAACCCGGCACGCCCAAGAAGCTCGCCACCCTCGACGAGCAGGCCGATGTCGAGGCCGCCCAGTTCAGCCGGGACGGCAGGTCCCTGGTGACGGCGACCTCCAGCACGGCCAAACCCGCCCTGCTGTGGGACGTCAGCGACCCCACCCACCCCGGCCCACCAGTGCAGCTGCCCAGCGACTCGGTGTCCAACGGCGCCATCGCCTTCTCCACGGACGGAAGGCAGGTCCTGCTAGCGGGCAGCTCGGGCACGGTCACTCGCTGGTCGCTGGGCACCGGCGCCGGCCCCAGCCCGCTGGCGACCGTGGCGCCTTCACCAACCGCGCTGAACGCGGCGGCCTTCAGCCCCGACGGCCGCCGTCTCGCACTCGGCGGCCTGGGCCAGGTGTCTTGCTGGGACATGTCCGATCCCGCCCATCCGCGCCAGCTGGCCTCGCTACCAGGCCTCACCGCACCGGCCGAGGTAGAGGCCGTCGCCTTCAACCACGACGGCTCGCTGCTGGCCGTCGGCACCAGCACCCGCGACGACGATGGCCTGGGCCAGATCACCCTCTGGAACGTCAGCGACCCGAACCACCCACGGCTGCTCAGCACGCTGACCCCGCCCTCGGGGGTCGCGGCCGTGGCGTTCGACTCGGCCGGATCGACCCTGGTGGCCACCGGCGGGACACTGTTCGTCGACAACGGCTGGGCCTGTCTATGGAACATCGCCAACCCCGTCGCCCCCGTCGAACTCCGAATGATCAACGGCTTCAAGTTGGCCCGGACCCCGGCGGTCTTCTCCCCCGATGGCGACACACTGGCGCTGCCCGACTCCCTGTGGAACGCCTCGACACCCGCCGCTCCCGTCCGGCTGCCCGATCCGCGCACGCTGCCGCTGGGCCAGGTCTACGGGTTCGGGCAGGCCGCGTTCAGCTCCGACAGTACGCGCCTGGCGACCGACAACAACCAGAACGTGGAGCTATGGGCCATGGACAACCATGTCCAGCCCCGCTACCTCGGCTCCTTGCAGGCGGCCGCCGGGCAGGACGACGGCACCCTCCCCTTCGCCCTCCACCCCGCCGGCCGCCTGGTGGCCATCGGTCACGAGGACGGCAGCGTGACCCTGTGGGACGTCGCCGATCCGGCGAACCCCATCCAGGTGGCCACCCTGACCGCGGCCACGGCGGCGATCACCGACATCCGATTCAGCCCGGACGGCACCTCGCTGCTCGCCACCGCGGGCAACGGCACCGCCGCGCTGTGGAACCTGGGCGACCTGCCCGCGATCGTCACCGACCCCAACGGGCGCGCCTGCCGCCTCATCGGCTCTGGCCTGACTCCCACCCAGTGGTCCCAGGACGCCCCCGGGCTGCCCTACCAACGGACCTGTCCCAACCCGGCCGACTAACCCGGCCGGCGCTGCGGCGGCGGCCGGGCACGTCCTCGGACTCCCGCGTGCCGAGATGGGCTCCACGGCCCCGCGCACCGCATCGGCCCCGGTGTCGACCAGGACGACCAGGAGGCGCGGGAACGACCTCCAGCGCCGCCCTCACGCCCGCCTGGACCCGTGGTGCTTACGCCGGATCGTGTGCGCTCGACTCGTGGCAGGCTCTGGACAGCCCGGGCAGCCGCTGCTCTCATGTGACATCGACCGGGGGCCTTGGGGGCCTCGGTCACATCCATGAGGGGGGACCCATGTCAGTGCGTACCACCGTGCGCCGCAGGGTCTCATCCAGTCGCTACCGATTAGTGGTTCTGCCGACGCTCTGTACAGCGGTCGGACAACGGGCGCCCGCCTGAGGGGCCGTGGTGTTCGCGAGTGTCCGCGAGGGCCGCTTCGAGGACGTCCATCAGATCGGGGGCGGTGCCGCCGGGCGGCAGGACCCGGGAGGCGTGGGCGTGCGGCGGCTCGATGCCCGCGAGGCGGGCTTCGACGACCTCCTCCAGGGCGTGGGCGTACTCGTCGTGCTCGGTCTCGAGGGCCAGGTCCTGGGTGACGGCGTCCATCAGGGTGCGGGCGAGTTCGACCTCGTAGGCGCGCAGCTGGATGTTCTCGGGGGCGAGGCCGGCGGCCGAGTGGATCTCGTCCGGCCACAGGAGGGTCTGCAGGACGATGACGTCCTCGCGTACCCGCAGGACGGCCAGGCTCTCTCGGGTGCGCAGGGCGACGCGGGCGACGGCGATCTGCCCGGCCTCGCGCATCGCCTCCCGCAGCAGGGCGTACGGCCGGGCGCCGGCCGGGTTCGACGGGCCAAGGAAATAGGGGCGGTCGTAGTTGATCGGGTCGACGCGGTCCGCGTCGAGAAAGCCGAGGATCTTGATCTCCCGGGCCGCGGGGAGCGGCAGGTCGGCGAGGTCGTCGCGGGTGAGGACGACCATCCGCCCGTCCGGGGCCTCGTACCCGCGCGCCACATCTTCGAGCGGCACCTCGGAACCGTCCAGCTCGCACACACGTTTGTTGTGGATCCGCCCACCATCAACGGAATGGACCAGGTGAAGGGGCACCGTGTGCCGCCCGGTCGCCGCTTCTCTGAACTTTGGCGCCGTTCCGTCCCAAGCCTCTGATCTGTAGCTCTCTGAAACCGAATTGGTGATGCCAGAGGATCACAGCGAGATGTTCCGGAGAGCGAGAACCGCTCCGCCTGCCGCCTCAGTAATGTGACTTCGCATGACCGACACCGAGATCGAGATCACTGCGGACCTGGTCCGCGACCTGCTGCACGAGCAACATCCAGACCTTGCCGGGCTGGCCATCCGCGAGGTGGCGGGCGGCTGGGGCAACCAGATGTGGCGCCTCGGGGACCAGTTGGCCGTGCGCATGCAGCGCATGGACCCCACCCCGGAGCTCCAGCTCAAGGAGCGGCGGTGGCTCCCCGTGCTGGCCCCGCGCCTGCCGCTCCCGGTGCCGACCCCGGTGCGGTTCGGTGAACCGTCCGAGCGCTTCCCCAAGCACTGGACCGTGATGACGTGGGTTCCCGGCGAGCCGCTGGACCACGCCTCGATCAGCCGCGGCGACCACGCAGCCGACACGCTGGCGGGCTTCCTCCGGGCGCTCCACGTGGAGGCGCCCGCCGAGGCGCCGATCTCTACGGACTTCGGTGCCCATCCCAGGAACTGCACGGAGGGCTTCGACCACTTCTTCCAGGCCGTTGTCCCCGACGACATCGCTGCCGACGTCCGGGCCGTCTGGGACGACGCCGTTGCGGCCCACGCGTGGGAGGGCCCGCCGGTGTGGGTGCACGGCGACCTCCATCCCCGCATGACGAAGCCTGGGTCCCGTTTCATCCGCCGTTCAGCGGTCAGTTTTCAACCGTCGCTGAGACAGGACCACCGGGAGCCTACCGAAGGGCCGGCATCGCGCCGCGCTGGCCAGGGCGTGCCGGTTTTCGAACTGCTGCGTGCCAAGGCCTCTGCATGAAGCTCGGGGTGGCGGCGAAAGCGCGGCCCCGGGCGCCGCGCCGTCCTGCGCAAGGCGATCGCCCGGTGGTGCCTGGCGGAGGATGCGCGGCTCGACGAGGTGTACGGGCTGATGGCCTGCCGGTACATGGCCCTGCACTGCATCACCGTGCCCGACCCAACTCGGGGGAACAGGTTGAACTCCCGCTCTGCCGACTGACCAAGAGCCTGAGCCACACACCGCCAGAGGCGGCCGAAGGCGGTCATCAGCTCCACGGGTGTGGCTGCTGTCGACACCTCACGACCGGCGAGGGCCTGGCTGTCCGTCACAGTGGCTACGGTGTTCGAATGAGTTCCTCCCTGAGTCTGTACCTGATCGACCCCGAGGCGATGCGTGCCCGCGTCGGCGGCGGCGACGACGCCCTGCTCGAAGAGGCCCGCGAAACCCTCGGCGCCTCTATGGCGTTCGCCGACGAGGAGTTCGCCGGCCTCATCGAGGAGGGCGCTCCCACCGCTTACGAGGCGCTGAGCGCGGTGGTGCACGGCGGGCCCTTCGGCAAGGACAAGCAGCACTTTTTTCAGTACGGGTACGCCTATGAGCGGCTGTGCGCCATGCGCGGGATCGCGCTTGACAATCGTTCCTTCAGCCCTTTCCGGGGCAGCTGGCTGGATGTCGTCGACGACGGGCTGCGGGCGCTGCGGGTCACCACGGTCTCGGTCGCGGACTTCGGCGACGGCTTCGGCCTGCCCGCCGGCATCCCGCACTACGACGTGCCGTTGTGCGCCGAGTGGACGCCCGAGCAGTGCCACGAGGCGCTTCAGCAGTTCGAGCAGTCCGAGCGTGAGGGTCACGTCCCGCCGCTGGAGCGCGAGGTGGCCCAGGCCGTCGCGGAGGTTGTCGGCTGGCTGCGCCAGGCGAGGACCTACCGCGGTTCGGGCATCGTGGGATTTGCTTCCTGACGGCGAGGCCCCGGGGCCTGCTCCAGGGCCCACTGGCCCCGGGGCAGGCCTGTACCCGCTCACGGGCCCGGACACGATCCCGTGCCGCACCGCAGTGATGAGGGCGAGAGCTGACGTCAGCTCGGGGGCCGGGCTCAGACCCGAATCCGCAGGTAGTGGCCGACGGCTGGTCAGTTGATCTCTGTGCTGGCCGTTGGCGCCGTTGCGGTGTGTCTGGGTAGGCGGA
>NZ_JBVHLF010000151.1:0-9390 GCF_055559155.1 Kitasatospora sp. NPDC024654 | reverse complement strand
CGCGTGTGGCCCGAGGTGGTCGGCGCGGCAGCCGGACCGGCGGGAGATCCCGGCTCGTGCGGCACGGAGAGCATCGACGTCATCGCGCCGGCCCGTGCGAGACTCCCCGGGCGGGCATGCGGGTGCTCCGCGGCATGAACCCCCTGCGACAGTGTTGGGCAATCGGGTGATCACTCGCTCTTGAGGTCACCGGCGAGGCGGGCTGCCATGAGCCGGATCAGGGCGACCTTGATCATCGCTTCGGCGTGCGCGGTCCTGCCCTCGTGGTCCCGTGCCAACCGTCTGCACCGTTCCGGCCAGGAGAATGGCCGCTCGACCCCACACCTGCGGGGCAGCACCTGGGGCGCCTGAGCCGGTCCCGGCGCCGTCGTGGGAGGAGTACTCGGCTTGATCGGCGGTGCGGGCGCCGGCATCGGCGTGTGCCGTTTCCAGCGCCGCCTGACGGAGCCGTGGGGATCAGCCGCCGTCGGCTGGTCCCCACGCACCGTTCTGTACGGGCATCCGCCGCGGAACCTGGGGGCGCTCCACCCATGTGATCGTCGCGCACGGCTGGGATCGTGGTGGCGGCCGCACGTTGGCCGGGCACAGTGACCGGTTCGCGGGACGCGTGAAGAAGGGCTGCCGCAGATGAGCAGTGACATCGGTTCGACCGTCGAGGCCGCGGGCTCCCTGGCGGGGGTCGCCGAGTTGTTGGTGTTGCTGTCCGGCCAGCTGGAGCGGTGGCAGGCCGAGCTGGCGCTGGCGCAGGCGCAGGTGAGGGCCCTGACGGAGCAGAGCGAGCGGAGCCGTCGGGAGGAGGGCCGCCCGGCCGTGCTGACCTGCGAGGAGGCGGTGCGCCTGGGGGTGGCGGTGTTCGCCGAGGGGGCGCAGTGCGTCCGGCACGTCCGCGCGTCCGACTCGACGTTCCTGGACCGGCTGCGGACGCGGGGCTTGGCCTGGCCGTCGCGGGTGTCCGTGCGGCAGCTGCTCAGCTGCCCGACGAGCCTGGAACTGCTGGCGCCGGGGGAGGGCGACTGCCTGGTCAGGACGGTCTGGACCGAGTTGGACGAGGTCCTGATCATCGACGAGGCCCTGGCGCTGATCCCCGCACCGGGTGCCGTACGGGTCACCGTGGTCCGGCACCCGGTCGTGGTGCGGCAGCTGGCGCTGTTCTTCGAGGCCGCCTGGGCGCAGGGGGCGCACCCGCGCGAGTCGGTGCTGATCCCGGGCGCCGAGGTCGAGCTCAAGCAGCGGATCGTGCGGATGCTCGCCGAGGGGGCCAAGGACGAGACGGTGGCCCGGCGGCTGGGGATCTCCTTGCGGACGTGTCGACGGCACATCGCGGAGATCCTGGAGCAGTTGGGGGCCTCCAGCCGGTTCCAGGCCGGGGTCAGGGCGGCCGCGCTCGGCGCCGTCCCGGCCCCGGGGCCGCGGTAGTCCGGGCCCCGGGGCTGCAGCAGCCCGCCGGCGGCCGGTGGCTCAGACCCTCAGGTCCAGCATCGGCTCGCTGAACCGGGAGCGGCCGCAGACGAGGGTGAACACCGGAAAGGTCGAGCGGGGCAGCTCCAGGGTCCGCTGCAGCCAGTACTCGCCGAAGGAGCGGGCCGGGCGGGCGAACAGGCCGTGCGCGGCGGCGGCGGTGGTCAGACCGTGGGTGACCCAGCCGCACCAGAGTTGGAGCAGGGACCAGCCGGCCGGCCCGAACTCCGCCAGGATGCCGTCGAGGTCGGCGGCGAAGACCCACACCGCGTTCGCGTGGCGCAGCCCGCAGTCGATGGTGGGCGTCAGGGGGTAGCCGAAGGCGTCCGCGAACCGCCGCATCAGGTCGGGGTCCTGCTGCTCGCACTCCACCTGACCGTGCGCCACCGCGTAGCGGCCGGTGGGGAGCCCGGCCGTCCGCTGCAGCACGACGCGCGTGTGCACCCGGCGCCCCACCTCGGCGAGCAGCGGGCCCGGCGCCGGTCGGTCGAGCCAGGCGAGCAGGTCGAGCAGGCAGTCCGCACCGAGTACGGCGGGCCTGGCGGAGAAGCCCGGCAGGCCGCCACGGGTCCGCCCGGCGGACCGGTTCGAGAGCGTCTCGGCCCAGCTCGGACGCGTGGTGGCCCCCGTGGTAGCCGACGGGTGACGGTCCGGCAGGTCCGGCACGCTGCACACCGGTTCGCTCACGCCGCAGGAGAGCGCGGCCAGCGGTGCGGTCACCTCGTCCGCCTCCCGGACCGAGCCCTGGCGGGACTGCTCGCGCAGCAGCGCGCACTCCTGCTCGTGCTGCTCGGAGCCGGAGCCGGAGCCGGAGCCGGAGCCGGTGTCGGCGCCAGTGCCGGAGCCGGTGTCGGAACCGCCCGCGTCGGGCAGCGGGCGGCTGGACGGCAGCGGTCCGGCGCCCTCGAGGGTCACGACCAGCGGCGGCGACCAGGCCCCGGGACCGCTGCCGTCCAGCAGGCGGACGGCCGCGGCGGTGAGCGCGGCGTCCGAGTGCAGCCGGACCGGGACGCCCAGCAGGTCGGCGGCGGTGTGCAGGGCGCGCAGGTTGATGCCCAGCTCCAGCAGGCTCAGCGCGCAGCGCAGGCGGCCGTACCTGACCGGCAGGTCGGTGTAGCGCGCGGCCAGCAGCACGGTGAGGTCGCCGGGCGCGGGGAGCAGTCCGGCGAGGTCGCCGTCGGCGGCGGCGGTGCCCGGCAGGTCGACCAGCGCGTGCCGGTAGACGTCCAGGTACGCGCGGGATCCGTCGGGTGCCAGCACGAAGGCGTGCACCGGGAACTTGCTGCGCACCGAGGCGATCGCGCGGTGGTCGTTGAACTGGTGGGAGGGCTCGCGCCGCTGCAGACCGAGGGCGCAGACCAGCAGGTGGCCTGCCAGGTCCCCTGGTGCCAAGGCGGAGCGGGCCTCGGGCGGCAGCGGTTGCGGGTAGCGTGCGTCGGCCAGCAGCCGGTGGGTGCCGGCCGGGAGCGGGCGTCCTCGGGTGCCGCGGGCGTGGGCCGGTGGCAGGGTCGAGGTGGTGGGCTCGGTGTCGCTCCCCGGGGTCAGCTCGGCCAGGCCGATCCGCAACGGGCCCTGGCGGTAGGCGAAGAGCCGGACATCGGTGGTCGTCGTCATGCGTGGTGCCGCCTCAGGGGAAGGGATGGGGATCGAAGGGGAAGTCCTCGTCGCGCGGCGGCGTGCCCTGGGCGTCCGCGATCGCGGCGGCCAGCCGGGGGATCCCGGCGAGGCGCTGCTGCGCCTGCCCGAAGCACATCGGCAGGATGCCGGGGACCACGGCCTTGACGACGGACAGCCCGGCCGCGGTGTGCTCGGGCGTGGACTGGTCGACCAGCACGATGCGCTCCAGGCCGGCCTTACGGAACAGCCCGGCGACGAACCGCAGCGCCTGCGTGACGTCCCCGCGGGCGGCGCGGGTGAAGTCCGCCGGCCAGCCGGGAAAGGCCTGCGCCGGGCCGACCACCGGTCCGCCCAGCAGCTCCCGCATCCGGGGCAGTAGTTCAGGGTAGGCGTACCGCTTGTGGTGGTCGGACATCTCCTCGACCAGCCACGGGTCGGCCACGATCGGGCGGGTCGCCTCGACGTCCCAGTCCACCCCGGCGCTGACCATCTGGGACAGCTCCCACAGGCCGGCCCTGATGGCGGCCACCGGATCGGCGCCGGACCCGGCGGAGCTGAGGGTGGCCGGCATCCCGCCGTCCTCCCGCAGGGCCAGCACCCAGACCACCGGGATCGTGAGGTCCACCGTGGCTACCAGGAGGTGGACCTGGTAGCCACGGTCCTCGATCTGCCGCATCAGCAGCAGGCACTCGCGGTCGGTGATCTCCTCGGGCGCGATCCGGGGCAGCGGCCGGCGGCGGTGCCAGGCGAGCAGGAAGGCGTCGCGCTCGGCCAGCTCCAGCAGGGCGTGCAAGGCGGCCTCCTCGTAACTGCCGCCGAGTGCGCAGCCGCTGGAGGAGTCGTGGAAGTAGCGCTTGCGCCTGGCGTGCTCGGGCGCGGTGGAGCGGACGGGGTAGCTGTACTGGTAGAAGCCGATCTCGGCCGGCACGAGCAGCGGTGGGTCGCCGTCCAGCGGGTGGCCCCACACCCAGTCCATCGGGGTGTCCTCGTCGCAGGGCCGCAGGCTGCTCAGCGGCGAGGCCAGCTGCCGCGCGGTGTGCCGGCCCAGTCCGGCGAGCCCGATCGCGCGCTCGCCCAGCTCGCGCGCACTGGCGTCGCGCACGAGTGGGGCGACGTGCGGGTAGCCGCCGCTGCGCTCGTACGCCTCCAGGCAGCCCACGGGCTCGGCGCGTCGGAAGGTCGAGCCGCGGCCGAAGCCCGCGAAGGTCGCCCCGAGCAGGCGGGTCTCGGTCATCGCCATGGCGACCGGACGGATCCGCTGGGTCCCCAGCACCGGTCCGTAGCGGGGGTCGGTCAGCGCCGCGCGCATCCGGTCGGGGTCCAGGCCGAACGGCGGCTCGCCGCGGTCGGGCAGCGGGGCGCGGGTGGGACGGGGGAGCAGCGGACGGGGCGGTGGCGGGTCGGCCGGATCGCCGGCCAGCGGGCCCGGGGCGTCCGCGCACACGGTACAGCGGTAACTGGGCGCCACCCGGTGCCGGCGCAGCCGGCCGTCAGTGGCGAGCGCGAGCAGCTCGCCGGGGGCGAGCAGGGGTCGGTGATGCCGCAGTAGCTCGGTGAGGAGCTGTCCGAGGGCGGGCGCGAGGACCGGCGCGGCGCCCCGCGGCGTCGCTGCCCGTGGCTGTGCCGGTGTTCGCGCCGGGGCTGGGGTCGGGGCGTGGGCGTGGCCGGGCGCGTCCCGGTCGATGTCCCGGGCCTGTGCGCATCCGGCGCAGGCCGACGCGCCGTCAGGGGTCCACAGCGGCCCGAGCAGGACCTCCGCCGAGGTCGCCCGGACGGACAGCAGCGGGCAGCCCTGGTCGCGGGCGATGGCCAGCGCCCGGCTCTCCCACGCGGCGTCGTAGCCAGCGGCGACGGCGATCAGCGGCTCCGGCCGCGCGTCCGTCTGCTCGTGCCAGGGCAGTTCCAGCAGGTCGGCCGGCGCGCCCGGGCCCGGCAGGATCCGTGCGCCCCTGATCCGCGCGCTCATGCCAGGGCCACCCAGCCGCAGCTCAGCGCCGGCTCGCCGGCGGTCGCGTCGTGGACCAGCCGCTGCGCGCGCGGGTGCACCCCCAGGGCCTGGGCGCGCGCGAGCAGTTGGCGCAGGCAGGCGTGCACCTGGCGGTCCGGTGCGGCCTCCAGCGACCACGTGCCGACCGGGTCCGGCGAGAGGACGGGCGCCTGCGGCGCGGTCCGCGCGGCCGCCTGGAACTGGGCACGGGCGGTGGCGGCGTACAGGGCCGCGTAGGTGGCCGAGCCCAGCCGCGGTCCCCACTGGGTGGCCAGCACTTCGCCGGTGACCTCGTCCGCCACGCTGACCAGCTGCCAGTCCAGGCCGGTCACCGTGTGCCGGCGCAGCTCGGCGGGGACGTCGAAGAAGTCCCGCAGCAGGTCCCAGAGCGTACGGGCCGTGAGGCCCTCGACCTTCTCCCAGGGAAGCGGCGCACCGGCGGACCGCGCGAGGGCGTCCTGGCCGGCCTGCCGCAGCAGGCCGTCCACCAGCAGGTGGGCCGGGGTGAGCCCGGCCGCGGGGACCAGCCCGGCCCCTTCCGCGCTCCACTCCTCGGCGGCGCGCCGGCGCAGCACGGTGAGCAGGGCCGTCAGGCCGGCGGCGGCGCGGTTCTCGCCCCACCCCAGGACGTGCGGGCCGGTGGCCTGGGTGGCCGTGCCGCGCCCGGCCGTGCCACGGGCGGCCGACGGTCCGGGGCCCGGGACCACCTGGGCGGTGACCAGGCTGATGGGCAGTTGCGGCAGGTCGAGGTCACGGCCCCAGCGGGCCAGGCCGGTCCACCGGGCGGTGAGGGCGGCGTCGAGCGGGAACTCCCGCGCGGTGGCGGTGGCGGTGGCGGTGGCGGTGGCGGTGGCGGTGGCGGTGGCGGCGGTGGGGTCGGGCTCGGGGATCTCCGTGGGGTCCAGCGGGCGCCAGGCCGGTCCGGGATCGGCCCGCGGCACGGGGACGGCGGTGGTCTGCACCGCGTGGCCGTGCACCACCCAGGCGGTGCGGGTGCCGTCCGCGGTACCGGCCAGGTGGGCCAGCACACCCTGGGCGGCCAGCGACCCGGCCAGCACCGCGCTGACCGGGCGCGGTGCCGCGGAGTCCACCCCGGTCAGCTGCCAGTCGGTGGCCCGGGCCGCCACGGCCAGGAACGCCCGCAGTTCCGCCGGGTCGGTGCAGACCGGCCCGACCAGGGCGACGGCCGGCCCGGCGGCGACCGGCAGCACGGGTGTGCCCGGCGTCAGGAGCGAGGCGGCGGAGAGCAGGTCCAGCGGGGTGTCGCAGTCGTCGATCAGCACCACCACCGTCGCGGAGGCAGCGGGGGCCGCGGTGGCGGAGAGCTCGAGGTCCGTGGTCTCCTCGGTGCCGTTGGCGGCCAGCCCGCGCCGCACCGCGTCGGCCCCGGGTCCGCCGCCGGCGACCGCCACCCGGGCGTCGCGCACCGCGGCGAAGGCCCGGTACGGCTCGGCGCAGTTCGCCTCCAGGTAGCACAGCAGCGCGGCGTGCTCGGTGGCGCTGCGCCGGTCCGGGAGCGGGCCCGCCACCGCGTCCAGGTCGATCAGCACGTCCTGGGCGAGCAGCGCGCGCACGATGTGTTCGAGGACGGGCCGCGACCGTTCGTCCCCGGTCGCCGCCACCATCTCGTCGACACTCGTCCCGTCGAGCAGGGCGCCGAACTGGTCGTCGACGACGGTGAAGAGCGCGGGCGGACCGGAGAGCACGAACGAGCGCTCGCCCCGGCTCCAGTGGATCCCTTGCGGCACCGGGGCGCAGTGTGCGTCCGGACGGAGCTTCACTCGCATGACGTCCTCTGCTGGAATCGGGCCCCGGCGGGGCGGTCGAACTCGATGACCCATTCGACGGCGTGGCGCCCCTGGTGGACTCCCGGCAGGGCCTCCTCCAGGTAGCTGCCAGGGGAACGGCGCTCCAGGAACCAGGGCAGCGCCCGGACCGCCAGCGCACTGGCCAGATCGGCGTACTGCGGCTTCTCCGGCCGCCACTGCGCCGGGTGGCCGCCGCTCCCCAGCGTGCGGGCCAGGGCGGCCGGGGCCGGGGCGGTCTTGATCACCACCTCGTCCGGGACCCCGTGCACCGCCCGCCACGCGGTGAGGTCGACCAGGTACTGGGCCGCATCCGCGGGACCGGGCGCGGACGGGAAGTCGGCCCCGGGATACCAGCGGCGGCGCTGCAGCACCACCTGGCCCACCGTCAGCCGGGGCGTGGCCACGGTGCGCCGCGGCGAACCGGTCGCGGGGGGCTTCTCCCAGCCGAAGGCGTCGACCGCCACCGGGCTCGTGTCGGCCAGCAGCGTGGCGATGCGCAGCGGGGCCGGGTGCAGCTCCTGCCAGCGCATGCCGAGCGTGACCGGGCGCACCCGGGCGCCGTCCGCGTCCAGCAGGACCAGCTCGTCCCGGACCGGGTCGTGCGCCAACCGGATCCCGAGCCAACCCTCGGGGGTGACGGTCCGTTCCAGGAGCGGGATCCGGTGGTTGATGTTGAAGCCGTGCAGTCCGCGGTCCTCGCACGGTGCGACGCCGTCCGCCGAGAGGACCGCGGTGGCGCGCCGGGCGATCGACTCGGCCGCCCGGCCGCCCAGGTCGCGGTCCGCGCCGAGGAAGCGCATGCCGAGCAGGCCGTGGCCCGGGAAGCAGCCGTTCAGCACCAGCCGCCCCGCCACCGGCTGGACCGTGAGCCCGTAGGAGGCCGACGGGCGCCGGAACCGCTCGGGCAGCGCGGACGCCAACTCGGCCAGCAGGCCCGGCGCCAGTGCCAGCTCCTCGGCTTGCGGCTGCTCGGCCCGCTGCCGGGCGATCCGCTCGGCGATCGTGCGCACGGCGGTCGCGCGCAGCTTCAGCAGCTGGGCCAGCGAACCGTCACGCGGGCCGTCCACCCCGTCCGCCCCGTCCGGCTGAGCGATCCGGGCCTCGGCGCGACGGAGCGCCTCGACCAGAGCGGCGGCGTGGTCGAGCAGCGGGACCGCGGCGCCCGGGCCGAAGTGCTCCACGAACAGGGCGCACGCCAGGGCCCGCAGCTCCTGATGGTGGTCGAAGAGCGCGGCGAACTCCGCGACCCGGGCCAGGTCGTCGAGAGCCTGCCGGTGCTCGCCGGCCGAGACCTCGAACGGGTCGAGCACGTAATCCTCGTTGACCCGCAGCCGGCCCGGCCGGGTGCCGTGCTCGGTCAGCCGCTGCTGCGCCGACTCCAGCCGGTTCAGCAGGGCCACCCGCTCCGTCACGGTCGCGTGGGGGAGGCGCCCGAGCGAGGCGGCCGCGTCGGCCAGCTCGGCGGCCGCGACTGGGTCGTGCTCGCGCAGCAGGTCCCGGGCGGCCGGCAGCGGGTCCGCCGCCTGCTCGTCCAGGACCGGTCCGGGCAGCAGGATCTGCGCCTCGCACGCGGCCCGGACCATCTCCGAGGCCTCCTGCCCGGTGCACCGCAGACGGTCCGTCAGCGCCCGACCCAGCTCGGTGGGCGCGAGCGGCCCCAGCGCGAGCAGGTCCAGCAGGGTGGTCAGCTGTGGGGTGAGCGGGGTGGCGAGCACCTGGATCCGCGAGCCGTCGCGCCGGCGGAAACGCACGGCGTCCTGCGTGGTGCGCAGCGAGGGGTTGCGGCGCACCGTGGTCACCTGCACCGCTCCGCCGCCCACCGGCAGCAGGCCCTCGACGAGGGTGGCGAACAGTGCCCGGTCCACCGAGGCGATCGCGTGCGCGCGGCGGCGTCGGAAGGTGACTCGGTCGAGCGCGGTGCCCTGCTCCGACCAGGTGGCGAAGCCGACCGCGGTGAACCGGGCCAGCGGCGAGGTGCGCACCATGGCCCGGGCCAGGTGCTGCAGAATGCCCCGTTCCGACTTCCGGTCCTGCTTGGAGGGGCGGCCGGCCGAGCGCGTGTAGCGGCGCACCGCCGCGAGCACCCCGGGTGAGGTGAGCGCCAGGGACGACTGGAACGGCTCGGCTCCGACCACCATGGCCAGGGTGGCCCGTTCCTTGGTCAGACAGTTCTCGTAGCCCGTGGTCAGCACACTTCGTGCGAGGTCGCCGCGCTTCCGGGCCGTCAGCCACGCGGTGGTCGCGGCGGGCCAGCCGCGGCCGGCCGCGGACGCTTTGGGGGTGCGCTGGTTGTGGATCGCGCGCTTGAGCTCCAGGACGGGTCGCAGCTCGCGCCCGGTGGCCGTTGCGGCGAGCTCGAACAGTTCGGCGCAGGCGGCGTCGGCGAGCGCGGTGCACAGTTGCTCGGCCTCGGTCAGCGTGGTGATCGCCGCGGTCAGGGCGGCGGTGCCCAGGCGGTGTCCGGGCAGGGGGTTGACGCGCACCATGATGGTGTCCGCGAGATTGGCCGGGCCCTGTGGG
>NZ_JBVHLF010000150.1:0-9413 GCF_055559155.1 Kitasatospora sp. NPDC024654 | reverse complement strand
GGTGGGTGGGACAGCCCTCTTTCGCGGTTTCTTGCCTTCCCTCTCCCCCCCCCCGGCCCGCGCTCCGCGCGGGCTGACGGTCGCTCCGCTTCGCTCCACTCCCTCCTGTGGCTGAGCCTCCATCACACCATCTAGCAGGAAAATGGGCTGGGGTTCAAGCAGGCTGGCTAGGAGCGGGGGCGGCTCGACGGGGGCACGCACTGCTCTGCCTCACTCCCCCAGCTGACGATGGATCATGTGATTCCCGTGCGCCTCGCTGGCCCCGTCGGCTACACTGAGACTGTCCATCCCAGGTCGATGTATCAATCGTAGTCCGGGAGGGCTTCCGGTCTCAAGGCCCCTATGGACCCTTCGAGCGAAGCATTCCATCACTCCTGGAAAGACGTCGAAATCCCCGTTTGAGCTGGAAGAGAATTACCCGCCTCAGTTCCAATAGAAACTGCTCCCATCGCCTGTATCAGAAGAACAGCGGGAAGCCATCCCGGGTGGCGGCCTGTACCGACCACGCTAGTCGAAAGGAAAGCCATTTCGTGAGCATCGCCAAGCCGGGTCTGGAAGCCGACCGGGCATCCGACAGCATCAACCTCCGCGGCCACCAGGAAGAGGCGCTGGGGCCCATCGTGCGTGCCCTCACCCCGGGGCCGGGCATCGTGATGCCCAACGGTCTGCGGGCTAGCGTGCAGATGGCTACGGGCTCCGGGAAGTCCTACGTGGGGGCGGTGGCCGCACAGAGGCTGGCCCCGCACGGCGCGGTGATGGTCGTCGTTCCGACCCTCGACCTGCTGCTGCAGATGATCGGTTCCTGGCGGGTGGCCGGCCGCGCCGGGGAGATGTTCGCGGTCTGCTCGCTCAACCCCGGTGAGCTGCCTTACGGGGTGGCCGGCGCCACCAACTCGTTGCAGATCGCCTTGTGGCTCGCCCGTGCCGCCAAGAGCCGGCGCCCCGTCACCTTGTTCGCCACCTATGCCTCGGCCGGAGCGGTGGCGGGTGCCTACAAGGTGAAGCACGAGCTGGTGGGCGATGTACCGCCGCTGGAGCTGATGGTCTGTGACGAAGCCCACCGCTCCAGTGGCTCGGCCGAGAAGACCTGGACGGTGGTGCACCAGCAGGCGCAGATCCCCGCAGCACGCCGGCTGTACATGACCGCCACTCCGCGCGTGTGGGAACCGCCGAAGTTCCGGGCCCGTCAGGATGCGCACCAGCCGCTGACGGAGGATCTGGTCTGCTCCATGGATGATGTCGCGATCTACGGGCGCCAGGTCTTCGCGCTCGGCCTGGCCGAGGCGATCGACCGCAAGCTGCTGGCGCCCTTCGAGATCGTTGTCCTCGAGCTGCGCTCGCCCGAGCACAACCCGGAACTGGCGAAGCGTCAACCGCTCCCGTGGGGCGCCGGGGTGGGCGAGAGCGAGGAGGAGGACCAGGTCGACCCGCGCCGGGTCGCAGCGATCCAGGCCGGCCTCATCAAGACCGCCGTCGAGCGGAGACTGCGCAAGACCATCACCTTCCACTCCCGCACGATCGAGGCCCGCTATTTCTCGGAAACCCTGAACCAGACCGCCGAACGGCTCGCCTCGGAGAACCCGGAGAAATACCCGGATGAGGTCTGGGCGCAGTGGCTTTCCGGTGAGCACAGTGTGGATTTCCGGACCGAGGTCATCAACGGCTTCGGAACCACCGGAGAGAGTGACGGACTGCCGCATGCCTTCCTCAGTAACTGCAAGGTCCTGGGTGAAGGCGTCGATATTCCGAATGCAGACGCGGTTCTCCTGCAGGGCCGAGGATCGATGGTGGACATCGTCCAGGCCATCGGCCGGGCCCTTCGGATGCAGCCCGGAGAGGGAAAGGTCGCCTCCCTCATCGTCCCCGTCTTCCTCAAGCCGGACGAGGAGCCCGGAGACCTTCTCGAATCCGAGAGCTACGCCCCGCTGGTCAAAATCCTGACCGCGCTGAGGGCGCACGACGCCGAGGTCGTGGAAACCCTCGCCGTCCCCCAACGCAGCGGCAAACGCACCAAGGGGCGCAGCGCGGAAGCCGTTGAGGGTCCTGGGGTGACGGCGGAGGGTGCGCCGTCATTCACGCTGCCGATCCGGTTCAAGACGCCGGTGGACGCCAACACGCTGGCGTTGTTCGTGAATACGCGGGTACTGACCGGTGAGAACCAGTATTGGCGGGAGGGTATCTCCGCCGCGCGGAAATGGTTCGAGGAGTACGGGAATCTTGATGTTCCGTATTCGGCGATGGTCGGTAAGGCCGGAACTTTCCCGCTGGGGAAATGGCTGTCCGAACGTCGCAGGGAATACGCAGCTGGCACTTTGGCGCGACACCGTGTCGAGATGCTCGACTCGCTGGACATGGTGTGGTCCGTCTCGGATCAGGCGTTCGAGGCCGGCTTGGACTGGGCGCGGGCGTGGGCAAGCGAGCACTTCAACTCGCTGGCGGCGCCAACTCGGGCGTCGGTCGGGGGTTTTGGCGTGGGCAAGTGGCTGCAGGCGTTGAGGACTGCTGCGGAGGTGCCGGAGGGCGAGGAGGGGGCGCTGGATCCGGCTCGGCGGCAGCGTCTGGAGGAGATCGACCCCTGGTGGGCGCCGGCGTGGTCGATCACCTGGCAGCGGGCCTACGTGGCCGCCCGGGCGTGGTGGCTGGCCAGCGACGGCCGGGTCGACTGGCCGATCCTCGCCCTGGAGGTGGAGTTCGAGGGCGAGCCAGTGGGGCGGTTCGTCCAGCGGGCCCGCGCGGAGTGGGCGACGCTGGCGGAGGAGCAGCAGGAGCTGCTGGCGGCGATCGGCATCGAGGAGGATGCGGAGCTGGCCACGGCGCGGGCGGCGGCTGCCGCGAAGCCAAAGCGGTCCCAGGCGGATCGCTTCCAGCAGGGCCTGAGGGCCTTGTCCGTCTTCGTCGAGCGCGAGGGCCACGCCCGGGTTCCGCGGGCCCACAAGGAGGTGCTGGGCCCGGCACAGGGCGTCGTGGAAGGTGCGGGAGGCGGGGAGGCCGTCGCGGTCGTGTCGCTGGGTACCTGGTTGAACAACCTCAAGGCCCGGCGGGCGAAGCTCAGTGCGGAGCAGCTCGGCCAGTTGGAGGCGCTCGGGGTGGCCTGGTAGTCGGTGCTGCTGAGAAACTGCACGACGCCGACCAGTGGAAACGTCATCGACGTGACGCCCAAAACCGCACCACGATGACGCCGCACCAGCCGCTATCGACCCTGACCAGGCATCACCCCACAGGCCGGCACGACAAACTGGTGCAGTTCATCGCGACAGCGAGGTGCAACTTCACACCGATCGACCCTGTGCTTGCCGAAAATGTCATCCGCCCTGTTCAGGCTGCATGTTGGTATTCGTGAAGGAGGCCGCCGAGTCGGTCGGTTCGACGTATGTCGAGGCGGGCGATCTGCTCCGGGGTGTCGATCGGCTGGGGAAGGGCGCAGAGGGGGCGGGCGTTCGCGATGCCCTGGTGCGGCCTGTGGGAGTTGTAGAATTTCTCGAACTCCCGCAAGGCGTGGAGCAGGTGCCGCTCGTTCCAGATCAGGGTCCGGTCCAGCAGCTCTCGGCGGCAGGTCTGCACCCAGCGCTCCATGATGGAGTTCATGCGGGGGATCCTGACGCCGCTGAGCACGACCTGGATCCCCGCGTCGGCGAGGACGGCGTCGAACAGGCCGGGGAACTTCCCGTCCCGGTCCCGGATCACGTAGTGCGCCCGGGAGCCGGCGTCCTCGAGGTCCATGACGAGGTTCTTCGCGGCCTGCGTCACCCAGGACGCGGTCGGATGTGCGGTGGCGCCGAGGATCCGGATTCGTCGGTTGGCCTCGGGTATTCAGCCGAGCGGGTTGATCTGATGCCGAGCTAGGAAAAGGTGCCCCTGAGCTGCAACGATGCGAGTGTCTACGTCGTATCGGCTGCAAGAACAGGTGCACCTTCTCGGTGAGCGAGCGTACAGGGTGGGACCGGCGGTTGTCTGTGGCCGCCGACGGTAAGGGGCTGGTCGGGCACGCCGGGGTAGTGCTGCTGCACCAGGTCGCGGACCGGGTGGGACTGACCGCCGCGCTGGGCCGGTTGTGGCCCGGCGGCGGGAGCGCGACCTGGCGCGACCGCGCACACGTGCTGCTCGGCCTGGCGAGCGCGATCGTGTTGGGAGCGAAGAACCTGGCGGAGGCCGAGCAACTGCAAGCCCATCACACCGCCCTGTTCGGGGTCCCAGCCTCGGACTCCACCACGCACCGCACGCTGGCCGCGCTGGACGAGGCGGGCCTGAACCGGATCGCAACGGCCCGCGCCCGGGTCCGCCGGCACGTCTGGGGACTGCTCCACCTGCGGCCCGGCGGTTTCCCCTGGTTGGCAGTGGCGGGCAAGCGACTCACGGGCTGGATCGTCATCGATATCGACGCCACGATCATCCTGGCCGCCTCGAACAAGGCCGGCGCGGCGGTCACCTTCAAGAAGACGTGGGGCTTCCACCCGCTTGCGTCCTGGTGCGCCAACACCCAGGAGTCGCTGTCGATGCTCCTGCGGCCTGGGAACGCCGGCTCGAACACCGTGACCGACCACATCACCGTGCTCACCGCCGCGCTGCGGCAGATACCCGGTTCCTCCCAGGCGAAGATCCTGGTCAGGGTCGACGGCGCGGGTGCGACCCACGACCTGCTGGGGCACCTGGAGGCGCTGAACACTGCCCGTCGCACCGTGCGCTACCTGGTCGGCTGGACCATCACCGAAGACGACGAGAAGTCGATCGCCCGCCTGCCCGCCAAGGCGTGGGAGGCGGCGCTGAAGCAGGACGGCAGTGTCCACGACGACTACGGCATCGCGGAGTTGACCGGTCTGAACACCCGGCCGGGCTGGCCGGAAGGGATGCGACTGCTGGTCCGCAGGGTCCGCCCCGCCGGGCGGCACCGCAAGAAACTGACCGCCCTGGAGAACAGGACCGGCTGGAAGTACTCGGTCATCGCCACCAACATCCGGCACATGTGGGGCATTGCAGGCTCCCATCAGCCACAGTTCCTCGACGCACTCGCCCGCGCCCACGCCGTCGTCGAGGACCGGGTGCGAGCGGACAAGACGATGGGACTGCGGAACCTGCCCAGCCAGTCCTGGGAGGTCAACCGCGCCTGGATGCTCGCCTCGAACCTCGGCCACGACCTGGAGTCCGCCTGCTCGCCCTCCACGACCAAGGCGACCTGGTGCTCGCCGAACCGGGCACCATGCGCTACCGGCTCTACCACCTGCCCGCCCGCCTCACCGCCCACGCCCGCCGCCGCTGGCTGCGCGCCAGTCGTAGCAGCACGGTCGATCATCATGTCGCGGAGCTCGTCGGCTCTGCCAGAGCGCCTATCCGACTGACGAGGTCGCCACTTGTGTACCTGCCTCCCACCAGGCCGGATGAGGTTCTCGGCAAGGGCACTGTTCACCCTGCCCCAACCGGAGACGCCCTCAAGCTGAAATCCGACAAAGCATCACAGACACCCACTCAGTGGGCGTTTAGGGATGGTTGGCGGTACTAAGTCGCCTCGATGGCCAACATCTTCGGGGCGATTCGCACCTTACGTTCGCCTTCGTGGCCGTCCGAGCGCCAACCCGCATGACCGTTTGATCCGCTTCTCGGCTATGGATTCCGCCTGGTTTAGCAATGCGGAGAAATGTCCCTGCCAATGCAGATCTTCCAGGCATTTCGGGCCATGCGCCTTGGTGATGAATGCGATAAAAACGGGTCAAAACACTCGTTGCAAACCATCCCTAAACACCCACTCAGACCACCTCCAACGCCACCTCCGCGGCGCAGTGGTGCTGGCCGGTCGTCAGCCGGCTGTCGGTGTCTGGGGGCGGTGGGCTGTTCCTCGCGTCGGGCGAGCGGGCGGGGCCCGGCGCGGGTTCGGCGGGGCTGGGGGGGCGAGGGCGGCGGCCAGGTCGGCGACGGTGCGGCGGGGCCGAGGTGGTGACCGCCACCTCGGCCCCTCGGGTCGGCCCCGCCGGCTACACCTCAGCCGCGGGGCGCAGCATGTGGTGGTGTTCGACGTTGGGGCCGGTCCGTCGGTGTGCGGGTACTTGGCGACGCTTTCCGCGATGGTCGATGGGTCGGTGTCGTTCTGGGTTTCTGCCTGGTCTGATCGCGTGATGCCGGGGGTGTCACTCCCGCTTCGAGTCCGCCGTACCGCCGTTCGAGCCCCGGCGTGTCCGGCGCGGGCGTTGCTCGGTTTTGGCTGGACGGGCCGTCAGGAGTCGCTCTGGGCCCGTTCTTCGGCTTCTGGTTGCTGGTGGCAGGGCCGGCAGCGGGCCGATGCCGGGGTGCTGCTCGATGCGCCGGGGCTGCGGGTGTCGGCCGGGTTGTGCGGAGTAGGTGGGGCGCAAGCCCGGTCGTTTCGGCTCGCCAGGCGGTGGCCTGGTCGGATGTCGGTTCATCGCGGGCGCGGGGGTGCTGCGACACACGAGGTTTCTCACCGTCTTGATGCCTCGAAGGGATCGGATCGTGGTATCTACTGTGCTTTGTTCTGTTTTTCCATCAAATGTCCCTGTTGTCTGTCTTGTCGCGGGGGCTGGACGCTTTGCTGTGAGGAGAGGTGAACCCGCGGATGAGCACTCGTACTCGTGGACAGGGCGATCTGCCGTGGTACCGGGTCAACCGTCAGTGGCGCGTGACTGCGTTCAACGGAGCCCTGGTCGGTGGGACGGCACCAGTTCGTGCCGTCGTCGCGTCCGACCCGGCCGACCCGGCCGGCTCGGGTGGACGGCGTGGGGGCGGTATCGGTGGGGAGCGCGCTGCTGTCCGGCATGGCGCTGCTGGCGGCCACGGCTACGCCGGCGGCCGCCGCGCCGGTGGCGGCCATGCCCGTGCGGGTGCCGCGGGCTGATCCGTCGCAGACCTTCACCTTCACCGGCGCTTCGCAGACCTTGACGGTTCCGGCGGCGGCGGTGGTGACGATCACCGCGGACGGCGCCGGCGGCGCTGACAACACGGGCACCGCCTGTTCCGTCACGGGGACGGGCGGGAAGGGGGCGCGGGTGGTGACCACCCTGCCGCAGACCACCGCCCCGACGACCTTCACCATCAACGTCGGCGGCACCGGTGGCAAAGGCTGCAACGGCACCGGGACGGGGGGTGCCGGCGGGTTCAACGGCGGCGCCCCGGGCGGGGCCTACCCGGGCACTGGTTTTCAGGACGAAGGCCCGGGCGGGGGCGGGGCTTCCAGCATCAGCGCGGGCGGCTCCCTGCTGGTGGTCGCCGGGGGCGGCGGTGCCGCCGGCGGCACCGGCGCGGGCTCGGCCGGCGGGAACGGGGGCAACGGCGGGACAACGCCGGATGCCACCGGCGGTACCGCGGGAAGTGCCACCGGCCCTGGGGCTTCGCCGGGGCAGGGCGGGGGCGGTGGCAGCACCAGCACCAGCACCGTGGGCGGCGGCGGGGCCGCCGGCACCGCTCCACTGTGTTCGGCCACGAAAGGTGGGCCGGGAAGCGGGTTCTCCGGTGCCACGGTCGGTACCGGTGGCACCGGGGGCAGCATCGGCGGTGGTTGCGCCCTCACCATCATCGGTGCCGGTGGGGGCGGTGGGGGCGGGTACTTCGCCGGCGGGGGCGGCGGCAGCGCCACCGTCAACAACACAGGCACCTCGGGGAGTGGCGGCGGAGGCGGTGGGGGCAGCAGCTTCGCCACCGCGTCCGGTACCGGTACCGGCTACAGTGCCTCCACCATCGGGACAGCGAACCACAACGGCCAGGTGACCATCTCCTACACGCTCCCGTCCTTGACCATCACCAAGACCCACACCGGGCACTTCACCCAGGGGCGGGACGGCACCTACACCATCACCGTCAGCAACGCCGCCGGAGCCGCCCCGACCAACGGCACCACGATCACCGTGTACGACACCCTTCCCGACGGGCTCAGCGCCGACAGCATCAGCGGCACGGGATGGAACTGCACGCTGAACAACCTCACCTGCACCCGCAACGACATCCTCGCCGCCGCAGGCAACTACCCGCCCATCACCCTGAAGGTCGACGTCGACTGCCGGGCCCGCGCCCAGCTGACGAACACCGCCACGGCCATCGGCGGCGGCGACACCACCCCCCACACCGCCAGCGACCCCACCAAGATCAAGCGCCACGAGCACGACGACCGCTGCAAGCACCAGGACCAGCGGTAACCCAACCGACTTGCCCGTGACGGTGGGGCCGTCCACCATGACGGCCCCACCGTCCGACGTAAGCAGCTTGCCCTCGCAGATGTCGTGCCTTCCGCCGAGCACATCGTCAAGGGCTACGAGGTAGGGATCCTGCAGGACTCGGCGGGTCTCCCAGACCCCGGTTGTTGTCCCGGGGACCCCAGCGGGCTGGCAGGGCCGCCGCAGGCCGGGACGACCCTTGAGCGGACGCAACGGGACGCGGGGGGCAGGCACGTCCCCGGTGGGGCTCCGGGCGCTGCTGGCGGCCGCCAGGCCGCGCGGACCGCCCTCGGCGGGCCGCACCACCACCACGACCGCCGCAGGCCCGCGCCCGCCGAGCGCCGGCCCGCCCCACCCGACAACCACCACACATCCGGGACCAGGCAGGAGAGGCGCACCAAGGGGGGTTGTCAGCCCTCCCGACCCCTGTCGTAGGCGGTCCGACCTGGGATAATGCCGGATCATCCGCGGGGCGGTGGCGCGTCCAAGAGCGCCCCCAAGACCACCAGCACGACGTGGTCCAAGACCACCCTCAAGAGCACCTGCGCGGCGCAGTGGTGCTGGCCGGTCGTCAGCCGACTGTCGGTGCCTGGGGGTCGGTGGACTGCTCCTCGCGCCGGGCGAGCAGGCGGCGCCCGGTCGCCCGGGCCGGCTCAGTCGTGCACGATCGGGGCTGGGGATTCGGCTCCACCAGCCGGCACCGGCATCGAGGCCTTCACCGGTAACGACTACGACGCCAACCTGGACATGACGGTGTATCTGTACCGGCAGGCCTACGGCGGCCAGTACACCATCGCCGTCGGCTAGCGCCCATGCGCCTGCTGATCGTCGGCCAGGGTTCGCAGCACACCGGGTACGCCCGGGTCCTGCGGACCCTGGCCGTGCTGCTCGCCCACGATTTCGAGGTCTTCTTCTTCTGCCTGATGTCCTCGGCAGCGCCCAGCCTGGCGGGGGTCAGATGCATCGCTCCGGTGCTACGCGGCGATCCGCACGGCCTGGCAGAACTCCCGGCCGTACTCAGCCGGGTCCGGCCGGACGTGGTGCTCGCCTGCCACGATCCCGCGATGCTGGCGGCCCAGGCCGAGGTCGTCCGGGCACACAGCCGCTCCCGCATCGTGTTGTACCTGCCGCTGGAATGGCAAGCACAAGATCCTTTGATGCTGAGCGAGCTTCTGAGGCTTGCAGATGGGGGTGACAGATAGTCAGTTCGGCTCTATGTATGGGAGGTGAGGTATCCCGATGGGGGTGGCCTGACCGCGCGGG
>NZ_JBVHLF010000149.1:0-9422 GCF_055559155.1 Kitasatospora sp. NPDC024654 | reverse complement strand
GAGTTCGAACGCATCATCAACCAGCAGCGAGCCGAGACCCGACAGAGGGACGAAGCCGCATAGAGACGACTCTACGTTTCCAGGGGATTGACACCTCGACTGTCCCCTTCGAGCGTGTGGCGCCGGTGCCGGAGGGTTCCCGGCGGGCCTGCCGCCTGCCGGGAACGCATCGGGCTGGTGTCAGCGGGCGGTGGTCCGGGCAGCCTGTTCGATCAGGTCGGTGACTGCTCCGGGGTTGGTGAGCATGATCAGGTGGGGGCCGTCCACCTCGACGGTGTGCGCGTGGGCCCGGGTGGCCATGAACTCTTCGAGGGCCGGGGCGATGGCGTGGTCGCCTTCGGCCACCATGTACCACGACGGGATCGTCTGCCACGCCGGCGTGCCGGAGGTCTCGGTCACCGCGTCGAGGCTGAGCGGCCGCTGCTCGGCGGCCAGTGCCTCCTCCTGGTCGAGCGGGAGTTCGTTGTCCAGGAAGACGCTGGGGTACTGGGCCGGGTCGATGGTCAGCTCGGTCCCGGTGGAGCCGTCGGCATTCGGGTAGCTCGTCGCGATGGCAGGAAGCGCGGGGATGGTCTTGCCCAGCTGCGATCCGTTGAGGCCGGCCAGCGAGTCGCCCTTGGCCGGTGCGAAGGCGGCGATGTAGACCAGGGCCTTGATGTTGGGGTCGCCCTGGACGGCGTTGGTGATCACGGCGCCGCCGTAGGAGTGGCCCACCAGGATGACCGGGCCCTGGATCTGCTCCAGGACGCCGTGGATGTACTGCGCGTCCGAGTCCAGGCCGCGCAGCGGGTTCGGCGGTGCCTTGACCGGGAAGCCGGCCGCCTCCAGTCGTTCGATGACCGGGGTCCAGCCGGCGGCGTCCGCCCATGCGCCGTGCACCAGCACGATGGTGGGCTTGACCCCGTGCCAGTCCGCGATGGCCTGGGTCTGTGCCGGGACGGTGTGGGCCTGGACCGCGTTGGCCTGGACCGCGTTGGCCTGGGACGGCCCGGCCTGGGCGCTGGAGGTGAGCGCGAACGTCGACAGCCCGGTGGTCGCGAGTGCCGCCGCGACCAGTCCGGCGATCCGTGCGTTGCGTTTCATCGCAGTTTCTCTCCCGCTTCGGTGTGGGTTTGGGTAGTGCGATTGCGACGTCGGCTCCGCCCGGGGCCGGCGTCCACGGTGCCACGGGTCGAGCCCGCGGCACCACGCCGTGCTTTCGGACAGCCCTCGCCCTCGCGGACCGCTGATGCCCGCCGTCGACCGGAGGCGCCACGCCATGGATCACCGAAGCCCGCTCACAGGCTGGGAATGCGACCACGGCACCGGCTCGCTCCGGGGGATCGACGGCTCGATCGGCCACGCGTAGGGCGCGCCGGTCGGCCCGAGCATGGCCCTATCGGGTGGCCAGGTATCCCCCGTCGACCGGAAGGGTTACGCCGTGGATGTGCGAGGCCTGGCTACTGGCCAGGAACACGACCGCGTCGGCGACCTCGTCGGAGGAGCCCGGCCGACCATCGGGGGCGGTGGCCGCGTAGCCGCGCAGCGCGTCGTGGAACGCGGCGTTCTCCTCGGTCTTCGTCGGTCCGGGCGCCACCGCGTTGACCCGGATGCCCTTGGGGGCCAACTCCGCGGCCCACGACGCGGTCAGCGAGTGGAGCGCCGCCTTGGTCGCCCCGTACAGTGCCGCGACGGCCATGCCGATCGCGCCGTTGATCGACCCGACGTTGACCACCGTGCCGCCGCCGGCCTCGATCATGGCCGGGACCAGGGCCGCGGTCAGCAGGGCTGGTGCCTTGATGTTCACGGCCAGGGCCAGGTCTGCCAGTTGCTCGTCGACCTCGGTGAGCGACTGTGCGGGGATGAGCAGTGCCGCGTTGTTGACCAGCATGTCGATCGGTCCGCCCGCCGCCTCGGCCACGGCCTGTGCCAGGTGCGTGGCCGCCCGGGCTCCTTCGGCCAGGTTGGCGCGTACGAAGTGAGCCTCGCCGCCAGCCGAGCGGATCTCGTCCACCACCTTGTCGCCGGCGTCCTTGTTGCGGCCGGAGACCACCACGGTGGCGCCCTCGCGGGCCAGGGCCGAGGCGATCGACCGGCCGATGCCGGAGGTCGAGCCGGTGACCAGGGCGCGGCGGCCGGCCAGACGCGGCGAACGGTCGGGGAGAGTGGTCATGAGGCGAGCCTTTCGGGGGTGTTGTGGACGGGCGGGAGGGCGTTCCGGCGCGGCGGGCGGATCAGCAGGACCACCCCGAGCATCAACTCGAACGCCAGAATCGTGTACACCGCGATGCGCTCGGGCACTCCTCCATCGGAGTTGTAGAGCGGCCTGTCGGCCTGCAGCAGCACGAATGCGGCCAGTCCGACGACCCCGAGCGCGGTGCCGGCTCTGCGCAGCAGTCGCGAGGCGCCCAAGGCTGCGCCGCGTGTGCCGACCAGGATCGGGATCACGTTGCCAGCAATGATGGCGGTGGCCGCGCCGATGCTGTGGACCACGATCACGCCGTTGTGCAGAGCGGCGGAGGACTCGTGGAAGAAGCCGAGGAGGATCACGCCCACGCCGTGGGCGATCGCCAGTCCGAGCAGCACGCGTTTGAACCGAGCCGCGTTCACGGCACTGAGCAGCAGCACACTGGCTGCGATGAACAGTGCCCCCTGGGCGATGAACGCGGCGTCCATCACCAGGTGTAGCGGCGAGTCGACGGTCCTGCCCTCGAACACGTCCCCGGGTACCGGGTTGCCCAGGTCGCTGATGAAGTCGACGGCGTAGGTGTAGGAAGGGTTGTGCCAGGCCGCGGCGGCGATGTACTCCAGCACCGCGTACTGCACGGCAGCGAGCATGAAGAGTGCTCCTGCGCCGCGTATGCGGGCTACGGGGTTTTGGACTTTCACGTCCATGAGGCTGGCACGCAAAATTTGGACTATCAAGTCCAGAAAGCTAGGATTGCTTCATGCCTACGCGCAAGGGAGAAGCGACCAAGGCCCGCATCGTCGAGGCCGCGGCCGATCTGCTGATCACCGGGAACGACATCAATCTGGACGAGGTCATGCGGCTGACCCGCACGAGCAAGGGGCAGTTGTTCCACTACTTCCCCGACGGCAAGGAGGAACTGCGTCGCGCGGCCGCCCGTTGCCATCTCGCGCGACTGGCTCAGGCTGACGCTCCCGCGGTGCCGCTGGCCACGTGGCAGGACTGGGAGTCGTGGGTCGAGCAGATCCTGCGACTGCACGAGCAGCAGGGGCGCGACGACGCCTGCGAGGTCGCGGCCCTGGCGGGCCGGGCCCTGGACACGGACAGGATCACCCGGGACCTGGTCGGCCGGATGTACGAACAATGGGCCACTGAGCTACGGGATCAGCTCACTGCCATGCAGGCAAGTGGCCTGCTGCGCGAAGGCGCCCCCGTCACCGAACTCGCCTCCACGATGCTCGCCGCACTCCAAGGCGGCGCGGTCATCGACAAGGCGACCGGATCCCACCAGCACCTCGCCCGCGCACTGCAGCAGACCCTCGTCCTGCTCCGCTCCTACGCCGCAAGGCAGCCGGATGGCGAATGCTGAAGATGTCCGCCAGGATCTCGCCGCCGCTATCCGCGCTCATGCCGTGGATGGCTGCTGGATGACAGCGTGGACAAATCTGGTCATAGCCCGTCAATCACGTGCTGACGCACAGGACACATCAGGGCAGGGGGAGCAACTTGCCGCCTCCCTCGGCTGGTTGACGGAAGAGTGGGAGAGCATCTTTTCCCCTCTGGAACCGGATTGCGAGGAGTGATCCGACCGGAGGGCCAGCGCTCGGCTTCCTCGTCGTCGGCGGACAGGACGGCCGAGGTGAGCCGGACCAACTGCAGGCGTGGGGAGAGGGTGAGCCGGTCCGCCGTCGGCTTACGGGGCGGCGCTGTTGGACAGCGCGTCGCGCAGTGCGGCGCGGGAGGTGACGCCGAGTTTGGGGAAGGCATGGTGGAGGTGGTTGCCGACCGTCCTCGGCGAGATGCTCAGCCGGTCTGCGATCTCCTTGTTGGCCAGGCCAGCCGCGGCCAGGTGCGCGACTTCGCGTTCCTGCGCGGTGAGCGTCGGCTGGCTCGGGTGTGAACTGCGGCTTCTCCGCGCGGCGGTGGCGTGCCACTCGGCTTCGGCGCGTTGCCCCCAGGGGCGGGCGTCCAGGCGCTCGAACGCCTCGCGCGCCGTGGTCAATTGCTCACGCGCGCGGGTTGCCGCGCGGGCTCGGCGCAGCCGTTCTCCGTACAGCAGCCGGGTGCGGGCGAGGTCGAAGGGCCACTGTTCTGCTCCCGGCACGCCGACGGCCTGCTCGAAGAGGGCGAAGGCCTCGTCGTCGACTTCGGCCGTGGCTCGGAGCAGGCGTGTACGAGCAGTGCCAGACGGGCGGAGACGCGGGCGAGTCCGGCTTCCCGCGCGGCGGCGGCGTGGGCCGCCGCTTCCGTTCGGCGCCCGGTGCGCGTCGCGGCCTCCACGAGGTCCAGAACGGTCCACAGCGCTTGGGGTGTGTGGGAGGCCAGTTCGCCGGTTCGGCTTATGGCGGCGCAGTGCTGGTAGGCGTCCTCGAAATCGCCGCGGCCGAGCGCGGCCAGTGCGTGTACGTGGTGCGCCATGGTCCGGCCGGTCCGTGCCCCGGTCCGCACGACGGTGCGGGTCATCTCGTCGGTCACCGCCAGCGCTTTCGGCGCGGCCCCGGGCGGCGGCCACCAGCGGCTTGACGTAGCCACCGAGGTTCCAGCAGTAGCGGCGGTAGCCGTGGGTGCGGCACAGTTCGATGCCTTCATCGGCGAGCGATTCGGCCTCGTCCCATCGCCGGTCAGCCAGCCGTCCGCGCACAGGGTCGTGATCGCGCTGATCGCGGCCCCGATCGCCGCCGGCACGCCCGTCCGCGACGACCCGCCACAGTGCTTCGCGGCAACGCCCGGTCCGGTCGACGAAGACGGCCGTGCTGGCGGTCCGCACGATGCACGGCGGATCGAGCTCGCGGTGCAGCCCGTCGATGGCGTCGTCGAGGTGGTCCAGTACGTCGGCGGGGCTACGAGCCGGATCGGCGAAGGTGCTCGCGCACAGCGCCAGGGCCGCAGGCGCACGGTGCGCGTGGCGGGCCATGGCCGCGTGAAACGGATCCCAGTACTCGGCGCAACCGGCGATCCAGCAGACCATGAGCAGGGAGTGCAAGGCTTCGGCCACAGTGGCGTCGGCAGTGCTCCCGTCGCCGGCGTGGTCGCGCAGGGCGGTGACCAGCAGTCGGTGCGCCGCGTCGATCTCCAGGCCGTCGTTGAGTATCACGTGGCCGGCCGCGACGGCCAGACCCAGCGAACCGGTGGACTCCGGGTGCGTCCGGCGGGCGTGATCGAGCAGTTCCGAGGTGTCCGCCAGCTACCCGGTGGCCTCCGCGGCGATCGACGCCGCCGCGGACAGCCGCCGCTCGCGGCTCGCGCCGTGCGGACTGAGGTCGGCGGCGCGGGTGAGCATGGTGACGGACGCATTCGCGTCCCCGCGGCCGAGCATGGTGCGGGCCGCCTGCTCCAGCGACATGGCGAGTGCCTCATCGGGTCCGACCGCGGCCCCGGCGAGATGCCAGGCCCGGCGCAGCGGATCCTCGGACCGCGCGGCCAGCGAGCGATGAGCACCGCGCAATTCCGCGGATGTGGCACCTCGGATGACCGCCCGTTTGATCAGCGGGTGGCGAAACGTGAGGCGTGCGTTGCCCGGCTCCACTGCGACGATTCGGTCGGTCTCGGCCGGTGCCAGGTCGGCCAGACTGTCGGCCGACCCGAGCGAACGCAGCTCGCCGGTGCCGTCCAGCGCGGCGAGCAGCAGCAGATCCCGGGGGCCCGGGGAAGACGCGCCAGACGCTCGGCGAACAGTTCGCCGAGCCGGCGGTCGAGCGGGACACGGTGCGCGGCACTCGTCCCGGGGGCGAGGGGGGCGAGCTCGGCCAGGGCGAGCGGGTTGCCCTCTGCCTCGGTGACCAGGCGTCGGCGTAGGCGGGCCGGGAGTCGCGGGTGCAGGGTGGCGGCCAGCCGGTCGTAGTGCGCCGAGTCACACCGGTGGGGAGCGCTGGGACGTGACCGCGCGGCTGGAACCGTGGCGGGCCCCGAGCCGGTGCGGTGCTCATGGTCGGTCAGCGGTGCGGCGGCCCGGCCGTCGCAGCGGGGGGAGGGGCGAGTGGCGGCAGCTGCCGCATCCAGGTGTCGAAGAGGCCGAGGTCGTAGCGCTCCCGGCGGGCGGGCACGGGCAGGCTGGCGGGCCAGTGCCACATCACCCGGCCCGGGTCCAGCGCGTCGAGGGTCGCGTACCACTCGCGCAGCGGCTCGGCCAGCCGGGCGTGGACGGCGAAGCCGCGCCGGGTACGGCTGGGGTCGCCCTCCTTGCGGCGCAGCAGCTCGGCCGGCTCCGGGATGTGGCGGGTGATCAGGTCGGCGATGCCCAGGCGCCGCTCGGCCGCGGCGCGGCGGACGTGGTGCAGCTGCGCGGCGTATGCCTCCGGTGCGCCGAGGCCGGCCCTGGCCAGGCACCAGCGGTAGTGCAACTTGAGCGGATCGGTGTCGCAGATGGCCAGGCCGGCCGCCTCCTCCGCGCGGCACGCGCGGTGCCAGCGCGCGGCGTCGCGTTCCGTCCAGAAGGCGAGGACCTCCTCGGGTGAGGCTCCGGCGGCCGGCTCACCGCCGCCCGCGGCCTCGGGCACGTGTCGGCGGGGCCCGAACTGCCGGCTGTAGCTGGTCTTTCCGGCGGCGCTCGGTCCTTCGACGACCAGAATCATGCCGCCAGTATCGCAGCGGGACGCCCGGCGGGTACTCAACTGGCCCACTGGAGCGCTCAGTCACAAGAGGGAGTCCCGGCCCCCGACGTCGGGGGCTGAGTGGGGTGCTCGTCGTCGAAGTTGACGTCGATGTGTTCCTCGGGGCGGCGCTCCTCCTGGCGGGCGATGGATTCCAGGACCTTCCGGTCTCCTGCGGTGAGAGGGGGCTGGATCAGGGCGCGCGGCCACAGCCGCCGGGCGAGGACGGCATTCGTCTCCGCGGCGTAGACGGTGACCTCCGCGGCCAGGTAGAGCCAGGACAGCAGCCCGATCACGGTCCCGAAGAACCCGTACACCTGGGTCGCGTGGCGCAGTTGGTGGGTGACCAGGATCGCGCCGAAGGCCTGCAGGAGGGTGAAGAGGGGGCCGGCGACGACGCAGCCGGGAAGCAGGGCGCGGGCCCCGATCCGCCGTGGGGTGAGGACCTGGAAGCAGGCCAGGCACAGGGCGGTGTTCACCAGCGCGGAGAGCACCAGGGCACCCGCGTGGGCCGCCGGTCCGGCCAGCGTGGTGGCCACCAGGCTCGCCGCCGCGGTCGCCACCAGTAGGCCGATGCCCAGGATGACGAGCAGCGCCAGGCTGCGAGCCAGGCGTGGCCAGTAACCGGGCCGTTTGACGCCGGGCACGTTCCACACCTCGGCCATGGTGTGCTGCAGGACCTGCGCGATGCCGAGCGCGCCGTAGAGCATCCCGACGGTGCCGATCGCCAGGGCCGGGCCGCTGCCCCGCAGGGAGTGGACGTTCTGCCGCAGCTGGTCCCCGATGATCGGGAAGTCGGCGAGTGCCGAGTTCAGTACGGCGTGCTGGGCGTCGGGATGGCCGTGCAGGACGAAGCCGAGAACCGTGGACAGCAGGAGCAACAGCGGGATCAACGCGACGAACCCGTAGTAGGTGATCAGAGCGGCCAGCAGTCCGCCGCGGTCGTCGCCGTACTTCTTGACCACGCCGATCACCACCGCCGTGGCGGGGTGGCGCTGCTGGGCGCGGTCGGCGGCTCGCAGGATCCGTTCGACGGGGTTCATGAGCGGGGTCCTCCTCCCGGCGGGCGGCCTTGCCCCCCGACTCCAGGCATGTGCCCGCCGGGGCGGTGGCCTACCGTGCGCCTGGACGACGGGCCGGTCGATCGGGCCCGCGACCTCGTCACCGGCCGCGGAAGGTGCCGACCCGCGGCTTCCCCGGCACCACCATCGTTACTGCTTGACATGATGTGTAATGCTGTAACGCCCCGCACCGGAGAGGCGGCCGTGGGCCCGGGCGCCGCCGCCCGGGCCGTCCAGGAGGAGGTCGAGACCCGCCGCACCACCGGTCCGCGCACCGGCCGGGTCCCCGGCCCCCACCGCGGCGCCGACAGCGGACACGCCTCCAGCCCACCGAGGTGGCCCCGGGCGTTCCGGGGCATCGTCCCGTGCCCCCGCCAGCCCTCTCCGGAGCTCTCCCATGCACCCCTTCCTCGACCACCCGGGGCCGCTCGCCTTCGCCCACCGCGGCGGAGCCCTCGGCAGGCCGGAGAACTCGTTCGCCGCCTTCGAGGCTGCCGTCGCCCTCGGCTACCGGTACCTCGAGACCGACGTGCACGCCACCTCCGACGGCGTGCTGGTGGCCTTCCACGACACCCACCTCGACCGCGTCACCGACCGCACCGGCGCGATCGCCGAGCTGCCCTGGACGGTGGTCAGCGAGGCCCGCATCGCGGGCACCGAGCCCATCCCGCTCCTGGCGGACCTGCTCGACGCCTTCCCCGAGGCGCGCTTCAACATCGACGTCAAGGCGGCTCGCGCCGTCTCGCCCCTGGTCGAGGTGGTCCGGCGGACCGGGGCCTGGAACCGGGTGTGCGTCGGCGGCTTCTCCGACACCCGCCTGGCCGCCGTCCGCGCCCTCGCGGGCCCGGCGCTGGCCACCTCCCTCGGTCCCCGCGAGGTCCTGCGCCTGCGCCTGCGGTCGCTCGCCGGGCCGCTCCTCCCCGGGCGCGGGACGCCGTGGCCCGCGGTGTGCGCGCAGGTGCCCGAACGGCACCGAGGCATCCGCGTGGTGGACCGGGCCTTCGTCCGTGCCGCGCACCGGACCGGTCTGCAGGTCCACGTCTGGACCGTGGACGACCCGACCCGCATCCGGGCGCTCCTCGACCTGGGTGTGGACGGCATCATGGCGGATCGCATCGACGTCCTGCGCGACGTCCTCCGCGAGCGGGGCCGCTGGACCGCCGGCGGCGCCCGGCCGTGACGGAACCGCCGGAGGGCGCGGCGGTGCGCCGCCGCGCCGCGAGGCCGCCCGGCGACCACCAGGTCGCGTCAGCGCGGACCCAGCGTGGCGCCAGCCTCGGCTGACGCGGGACGGCCTGCCGAGAACCGCATCCGGCTACGACGATCGCCGCGTCGTCGCTCACCTCGGAGCCAGGGCCTCCTGACGTTCCGTCGACTCGACCCCACCGGGCTGACATCGGCATACCGGCGGCCGCCGCGGTGCTCCGGGCCGCCGCGGTCTCGGCCGTCCTGCTGGTGGTCGGCGGACCGGCCCCGGCGGCGCCGGGCGCGGTGAGCGTGCTGGCCGCGTTCTGACCCGAATCCGCAGGTAGTCCGGCGAGCGGTGGGCTGATACGGCGACAGGTGCCCGTGCTGGTTTGAGATGATCGAGGTTCTCTACGCCTG
>NZ_JBVHLF010000148.1:0-9535 GCF_055559155.1 Kitasatospora sp. NPDC024654 | reverse complement strand
CCTCCGCCGTCACCTCATCGTCGACCTGCCCTCGCGCACTCACAGCAGAACATCCTGCCGCACCCGCCAATCGAGATCTATCCCTGTAGTACTAGCCGCGCCGGAGCGCGGGGGCGATGGCGGCCTTCAGCCGCCGGGGCAGCCGACCGGTGCGGCGCAGCTCGTCGTAGGCCAGCCGGGAGCCGCGGGCGGCCAGCCGGTACTGCAGGCCGCGGGCGCCGCCGGGGAAGCGGTAGCCGGCCGGGCGGTGTGCGGCGAAGTGGGCGGCGATCCGGCGGAAGAAGTCCTTGCGCAGCTCGGCCGGGACCAGGCCGGGGGAGTCGTAGACGGTCAGCGCCTGCTTGACGGTCCGCTCGAAGACCAGGGTGTGCAGCTCGGCGTCGACCGGGTGGCGGTCGAGGAAGTCGAAGATGGCCTCGTACTGGGCGAAGGCGTCGGCGTGCTTGGGCGAGGAGGTGGCCGTGATCGCGCCGGGACGGCCACGACGGTAGGCGTAGCAGGCCCGGTCGAGGTAGCGCAGCCGGCCGGCCGTCAGCAGGGCGGGGTAGGTGACCGAGATGTCCTCGTAGTAGCCGCGGCCGAAGGAGACGCCGAGGCCGTCCAGGAAGTCGCGGCGGAAGACCTTGTTCCAGACCGACATCACGGTCTTCAGCAGCGCCGGGTGCTCGCGCAGGGTGGCGCCGGCCTCCAGTGGTGAGCCGGCCAGCACGTGCCGCCAGGGGTTGTCCTCGGTGGCGCCGTCCGGATAGACGTGGGTGAAGCCGGTGAGCAGGACGTCCGCGGGTGCCGCGCCGGCCTCCCGGCGGGCCCGCTCGGTGCGCAGCTCGGCCAGCACGGCCGCCAGCGAGCCCTCCGGGAGGTAGTCGTCGCTGTCGACGAACCAGACGTACTCGCCGGTCGCCTCGGGCAGGCCGGCGATCCGGGCGCCGCCGAGGCCCTGGTTCTCGGTGAGGTGCACGACCCGCAGCCGGTCGTCGCGGGCGGCGTAGGCGTCCAGCAGCGCGCCGCAGCCGTCGGGGGAGAGGTCGTCGACCGCGATCACCTCGAAGTCCCGGGGCCCGTCGGCGCCGGCGCCGACGTCGTTCAGGATCGAGTCCAGGCAGCGCGGCAGGAACCGCTCCACGCCGTGGACGGGCAGCACGATGCTGAGGAGGACTCGCACGCTCTTCTTGTCTCCACGGGAGGGCCGGGCGCCTGACCTGGCCACTCTACCGACTCGCCGTGGGCCCTCCGGCGGGGGAAGTGGCGGTGGGAACGAGACCGCCGGTGCCGCGCCCGTGCGAGGGCGGCACCGGCAGCCGGTTGGCGGCTCGACCGACCCTCAACGGCCGACCGCCGGTCCCCCACCGCCTGGAGCCGGGCCGCCGCAGCGTCGAGACGGCCGGACAGTGACTCAGGGGTGGTGGAAGTGCGGAAAAGATGTGCACATATGTTCATCAGTCGAACGCAGCGCACCCGACAGGTAGGCTTGTGGCCCCTTTTCTGCGTTGGCACAGATACTGCTTGGAGGGAACCCCGGCGTCAATCCCCCACGTGCGTTCAGTTCTCGAATATTTCATTCGGGCTGGTCAGCCCTGGTCGGAGGGCCTGCCCGGGCTCGGGTAGGCTCCTGTAGTGCCGTGCGCCCTCGCGGGGCCCCGAGGGAGTGTCGTGCCCGTCGGCCCGCCTCCGGACGCTCCTCCCGCCGAGCGTCCGGTCCGCGTGATGCCGGCGCTGGCGCTGTGCGCCGCGCACCGGGTCACGGCGCGGGTCGCGACCGCCGCCAGTGCGCCCTTCAGGCTCCTGGTGCGCTGCACGCCGCTCGGACCGACCCCCCGGGGGGGCGGCCCGACATTCCTCGACCCGTTTCCGCCCGGTCCGGCCACCGCGCGCTGATGAGGTGTCATGGCCACTGAAGACCGGCGGGAGTTGGCCGCCGCCCGTGACGCGATATCAGCTGTCGAGTGGCCGGATCCCGCTCATCGATGCGCAGTCGTGACCGAAGCCACGGGCCCCTGAGGCCACGTGAGTTGTCACCACACGATACGGTGGCGGAAGACCAGGACGGTTGCGTGAACACCGTCTCGCACGGATAGTCTTCGCCTCACGGCCCTGGCGCCTCGTAGGGGTGGGAAAAAACTCATGGAACACATGCAAGTGCGGAGCAGGCCCCGCGTGCCGGCGATCCAGTGCGGCGTCGGCGCGACCGGCCGGCGGATCGACCGTCACCTGGCCGTGCTCGGCGCCCCCGCGCTCTCGGCGGTGGACACCGCCGAAGCGCTCGGGCTGATAAGGGAGCTGACGCCGTGCGGCGCCAGCGCCCCGGAGGTCCGACGGCACACCAAGCGGGTGCTGTTGCTGGCGCCGCTGCGCAGGCTCAAGCGCAGCCTGTTCGGCAGCCGCGGCTAGGGGAAACGCCTGTCGGTCCGCTGAGGGCGGGCAACGACAGGTACCCGGTGGGGGAGTTGAATCGCCCGCCGGGCCTTTGCCGTGTCCGGGGGAAGGCAACGGGGGTGCGGGGCGGACGTTGCGGGCCCTCCTGAGCGGTGCGGAAACCCGTCATGGGTGAGGATGGCGGCATGGCCGACTCCTTCCAGTCCACGACCTTCGAGATCCTCACCGGCGACCACGAGGTCGCCCTAGACATCACCGAGCGCTGCGCGACCTTCCTGGAGCGGGTGGCGGCCGGCCGGGACGGGCTGCTCAACGTCTTCGTCCCGCACGCCACGGCCGGGGTGGCCGTGCTGGAGACCGGGTCGGGCAGTGACGACGACCTGCTGGCAGCCCTCCGCGAGCTGCTGCCGCCGGACGACCGCTGGCTGCACCGCCACGGCAGCCCGGGGCACGGTCGGGACCACGTGGTGCCCGGCCTCGTCGCGCCGCACGCCACCCTCCCGGTGATCGGCGGGCGGATGGCGCTGGGGGTCTGGCAGTCGGTGGTGTTGGTCGACACGAACGGTGACAACCCGCGGCGGACCGTGCGGCTCTCCTTCCTCGGCTGACCTCGGGGTTGCCCGGGGGCCGGGGGCGGAGTAGGAAGTCGTGGTGATGGACTCTTCGAACCAGCCTGCCGCCGCGTGCCCCGCGGCACCCGCCCTGGACGCCCTCGCGGCGCTGACCCCCGCGGCGGGGGCCGGCCCGCGGGCCGACTGCGTGCTCTGCGGTGAGCCCACCGAGCTGCCGGCCGACCGGGCGGGCAGCACGCTCTGCCCGGTGTGCGCCTGGCAGCAGGCCCAGCGGATCGCCTGCTCCGGCTGACCGCTCCCGTGCTCAGCCGGCGTCGGGTCCGGTGAGGTGCAGGGTCGAGCCCTGGCGCCCCTTGCGGACCAGGAGTTGGGACGGGATCCGCCGGCGCAGGTCGGCGACGTGGCTGACGATGCCGACCGCCCGGTCCCGCTCGCGCAGCCCGTCGAGCACGTCCATCACCTCTTCCAGCGCCTGCTCGTCCAGCGTGCCGAAGCCCTCGTCGATGAAGAGGGTGTCCAGCGGCATGCCGCCCGCCTCGTCGGTCACCACGTCGGCCAGGCCGAGCGCGAGGGCGAGCGAGGCGAAGAAGCTCTCGCCGCCGGAGAGGGTCGCGGTGTCCCGTTCGGTGCCCGTCCAGGCGTCCACCACCAGCAGCGACAGGCCCGAGCGCCGGCCGCCGGAGGCCCGCTCGTCGCTGTGCACCAGGGTGTAGCGGCCGCCGGACATCCGGACCAGCCGGGCGCTGGCGGCCGCCGCGACCTGCTCCAGCCGGGCCGCCAGGACGTACGACTCCAGCGGCATCTTCAGCCGGTTCTCCACGCTGGTGCCGGCGGCGAGCTGGGCGAGCCGGCTGATCCGGCCGTACTCCGTGAGCAGCGGACCCAGCTCGGTGGCCAGCGCGGTCAGCTGCCGGCCCAGCCGGGCCAACTCGGCGCAGCGCTCGCCGGCGGCGTGCTCGGCGGTGGCGGCCGTCCGCAGCCGGTCGGTCGCGGCTCGCAGGGCGCCCTGGGCGTCGGCCGGGTCGACCGGGGGCAGCGCGGCGGCGGCCAGCAGCTCGGGGTCGGCCAGCAGGTCGGCCACCGCCCGCCGCTCGGCGGCACGCTGGTCGAGGCGCCGGCGCAGCCGGTCCTGCTCGGCGGCCGGCAGCCGGACCGCCGCGGCCTCCTCCGGGCTGTCGAAACCGGCGCTCCGGGCGGCCCGGCGCAGCTCGGCCCCGGCCTCCGCGAGGTGGGCGGCGGACTCCTCGGCGGCCCGGGCGGCGGTCAGCACCGCCGCCAGCCGCCCGGCCAGCCGTTCCAGCCCGCCGGCCCGCTCGGCCACCGACGGCGCGTCACCGCGGGCGGCGGCCACCCGCTGGGACAGCTCTGCCCGCTCGGCGGCCATCGCCTCCAGCCGGGCCGTCCGGGCGGCCACCCGCTCCCGGTTCTGCTGCAGCCGGGCGGTGTAGTGCTGGTGGCCCTGCGCCAGGCGCTCGCGCTGCTGCGCCAGGCCGGTCAGCCGCTCGGCGGCCTGCCGGGCGCTGCGGTGCTCGGCGGTCAGCCGGTCCAGCCGCTCGGCCAGCTCGACGGCCGGCTCCTCGCCGGCGGTGCCGGCCGCCTCGGCGGCGGCCAGTCGCAGGGCGGTCAGCTCGCGCTCGGCCTCGGCCGCGGCGTGCTCGGCCGCCTGCTGGGCGGCCACCGCGGCCTGCTCGTCGGCCGCGCGGACGGGTGCGGCGGACGACCGGGCCGGCGCGGGGTGGTTGTCGGAGCCGCAGACCAGGCAGGCCTCGCCGGGCCGGAGTCGGCCGGCCAGCTCGGCGGCCATGCCGTCCAGACGACGTTGGCGCAGGTCCAGGGTGTGTTCCCGGGCGGAGAACGCGGTGCGCTGCCGGGTGAGGAGGGTGGCCTCGGCGGCGGTCGCCCGGGTGCGCAGGTCGTCGCGGCGGCGGGCCGCGGCGAGCCGCTGTTCGGCCTCGGCGCGGTGGGCGTCGAGCCGCTCGGCCCGGGCGGCGGCGCTGCGGGCGGCCTCCTCCTGCTGGTGCAGGGCCTCGGCCTCGGCCTGGTGGCCGGCCAGCCAGCGCTCGGCCTCCTCTGCGAACTCCTCGGCCTGCCGGCGCTCAGCGGCCTCGGTGCGGCCGGCGGCGGTCAGCTCGGCGACCCGGCGCTCGTCGGCCGCGGCGGACTCCAGCCGTCCGAGCGCCGCGCGGACGGCGGCCTCGGCGGCGGCGAGGCGGGGGATGCCGGCGGTGGGGGTCAGGGGGACGGCGGGGAGGGGGGCCGTGCCGTGGCCGGCCGTGACGGTCTCCTGGTCGAAGGTCCCCACGGCGCCGAGCAGGCCCGCCAGCTGCTCCCGCTGCTCGCGCTCGGCCGCGCCGGCCCGCGCGTGGCCGGTCGCCGCGGCCTCGTGCAGCCGGAGCGCCGACTCCACGCCCACCGCGGCCTGGGCCAGCGCCAGCCGGTCCCGTTCGGCCGCGTCCTCGTGCTCGCCCGCCGCCACCGCGGCCGAGCGTGCCAGGGCCTCGCGGTGCCGGCGCTGGCGGGTGGCCAGTTCCTGGGCCGCCGCCAGCGCCCGCTCGGCCGCGTGCTGGCGCTGCTCGGCCGCGTCGAGTGCCGCCGAGGCGCCGGCCAGCCGCTCGGCCGCCTCGGCGCGCAGCAGTGCGGCCCACCCGAGCGCGGCGGCGGCGTCCGGAGCGGTCCCGTGCGGGGGAGCGGCGGGCGGGGCGGTGCTGGCGCCCGGCGCCCCCGCTGCCCGGCGCCGGCCGGCCGGCGCCTCCGCCGGGCCGTCCAGCGCGGGCAGCTGGTCGGCGGCCGTCTCGGCCAGCGGTCCGGCGGCCTGCTCGGTCCGGCCGACCAGCTCGCGCAGCCGTTGCCGTCCGCCCTGCACGGCCGCCTCCTGCCGTTTGCGCCGCTCGGCCAGCCAGTCCTCCACCCGCCCGAACCGGGCGGTGTCGAAGAGCTTGCCGAGCAGCTCGCCGCGGTGCGCGGCGTCGGCCTTCAGGAAGCGTGCGAAGTCGCCCTGCGGCAGCAGCACCACCTGGCAGAACTGGTCCCGGCTCATCCCGACCAGCCGGAGCACCTCCTCGCCGGTCTCCTGGTGCGAGCGGCTCGCCGCCCGCCAGCCGGGCCGGCCCTCACCCGCGTCGGCCACCCACTCGCGCAGCAGGGTCTGCGCCTTCTCCACGGTGAGCCCGGTGCCGCGCTTCTTGGGGCGCGGCTGCTCCGGGATCCGGGTGATCTCCAGCCGCCGCCCGCCGAGCGTCAGCTCCAGCCGGACCTCGGTGAGCTCGTGCGGGTCGGCGTGGTCGCTGCGCGTCCGGTTCGCGCGTCGGGTGCCGGGCAGCTCGCCGTAGAGGGCGTAGCAGACGGCGTCCAGGACGCTGCTCTTGCCCGCACCGGTGGCGCCGCGGAGCAGGAAGAGGCCGCCCTCGGCGAGCGCGTCGAAGTCCACCTGCTGCCGGCCGGCGAACGGGCCGAAGGCGGTGACGGTGAGCCGGTGCAGCCTCATCGCGGCAGCTCCTGGACGCGGTCGGTGGCCTCCCGGACCTGCTCGAAGCCCTCACGCAGCCAGCCCAGCTCGGTGGCGTCCGGCGCCACGCCGGGGCGGACGTGCCGGACGAAGCCCTCGGCGATCTCCAGGTCGGTGCGCCCGCGTACCCGGGCCGCGTACGAGGGGGGCCCGCCGGCCGCCTCCTCGGCGGGCTCGAAGAGCAGCTGGAGGGTGTGCGGGAAGCGCCGGCGGAGCTTCTCCATCGGCTCGGCCGGGCGGCCCGGGTCGGTCAGCGTGACCTGTACCCAGGACTGCTCGTGCGGCGCGTGCTCCGCCGAGGTCAGCAGCTCCTCCAGCCGGCCGCGCAGCCGGGCGAGCGGGCGGGGCACCGGGCAGGCGACCCGCTCGGCGGCCACCGAGCCGTCGGCGGCCAGGTCCACCAGCCACATGCTCTTGCGCTGGTCGGCCTCGGAGAAGGAGTAGGCGAGCGGGGAGCCGCTGTAGCGCAGGTGCGGGGCGAGGGTCTGGGCGCCGTGCAGGTGGCCGAGGGCCGCGTAGTGCACCCCGTCGAAGATCGCGGCCGGAACGCTCGCCACGCCGCCCACCGCGATGTCCCGTTCGCTGTCGCTGGGGGCGCCACCGGTGACGAAGGCGTGTGCCAGGACGATCGCGCGGGTGCCGGCCGGGCGGGTCGCGAGGTCGGCGCGGACCTGGTCCATCGCCGCGCCGAGCACCGCCGCGTGGCCGCCGCGGGCCAGCCCGAAGCGCTCGCGGACCAGCGCGGGCTCCAGGTACGGCAGCCCGTAGACGGCCACCGGGCCGTGCGCGTCGGCCAGCAGCACCGGGGTGCCGCAGCCGCGCGGGTCGGTCCGCAGGTGGACGCCGGCCCGCCCGATCAGGCCGGCTCCGACGCCGAGCCGGCGGGCCGAGTCGTGGTTGCCGCTGATGAAGACGGCGGGCACGCCGAGCGCGGCCAGCCGGTGCAGCAGGTCGTCGAAGAGCTCCACCGCCTCCAGCCCGGGCAGCGCACGGTCGTAGACGTCGCCCGCGACCAGCACCGCCTCGACCGCCTCCCGCTCGACCACCGCGACCAGGTGGTCGAGGAAGGCACGCTGGGCGTCGTGCAGGTTCTCCCGGTGGAACGAGCGGCCCAGGTGCCAGTCGGAGGTGTGCAGCAGTCGCATGGTCCCCGACCTTAACGGGCGGCACGGACAGTCGGGCGGGCGTGCTCTTTGCCCCATGCGGCCGCGAGGGCTGTTCATCGACCGCCTGTTCGGGGAAGATCAACAGGCTGGCCGGACCACGGCCGGACCACGGCGAAGCCCGAGACCGAAGCCCGAGGCCGAAGGAGGACGCATGCAGCGGATCGAGTACAGCGCGGAGATCGCCGACCTGCTCGGCCGCGTCCGTCGTCGTCCGGTGGCGGGCTGGCCCTGGCGACCGGGCGAGCCGGTGCCGTCCTGGCTGTCGGTCAAGCAGTCCTGGGGTTGGCTCTTCGCCCCGGACGGCCGGGTGCTCACCCTGGTCAATCCGAAGGACGGCGTGGTGAGCCTGCCCGGCGGCTCGCTGGAGACCGAGGACGGCGGCGACCCGGGCGCCGCGCTGGCCCGGGAGGCGGCCGAGGAGGCCCGGGCGGTGATCGGGCCGGCCCACTACCTGGGCTACCTCTACGACCGGGTCGGTTCGGCCAACGGCGGCCACGAGTGCGCGCGGGTGCGGATGGCGGCGAGGCTGCACGCGGTCGGCTCGAGCCGGCCGGACCCGGCCTCCGGACGGCACTACCGCCGGCTGCTGGTGGCACCCGGCCTGGCCGTCGAGCTGCTGGGCTGGGGGGAGCCGGGCCTGCGGCAGGCCCGGGCCGCGGTGCAGCTGGCGGTGGCCCGGCTCGGGGTGCCGGCGGCGGCGAACGAGGTGATCGAGGAGCTGCCGGAGAAGGGTTGCGTGCTCTCCCCGACACCGGGGTGAGCAGGCGAAGTGCCCTGCGGCTGACCGGTTTCGCGGTCTTGCGCGCGGGCGGTCGAGCGGGTGCGTGACGGATCCGCGGGGGTGCGGTCGGCCGGGGGCCGGGGGCGTACCGCCGATCGGGTAACCGGTCCGAAACGACGTCAGGCCGACGTTACGGCCAACTCCTCCTTCCGCTACGAGAATTCTCGTCAACAACTTTGGCATGGGCACTTCCCGAAGGCCCGGACCACTGCTACCACTGAGTGACCTGCGTCACAATCCAGTGGAGGTGCAAGTGCGTCCCGTCCGCGCCATATCCGTCGCCCCGATGGCACTCCTGCTCACCGTGGGCTCGTTCTTCCTCGCCTCTCCGGCGGGTGCCCAGACCGTCAACTACGTTGCGCTCGGCGACTCCTACTCGGCCGGCGTCGGCGCCGGCAACTACGACAGCTCCAGCGGTGACTGCAGCCGCAGCGAGAACGCCTACCCGCAGCTGTGGGCCAACCAGAACGGACCGTCCTCGTTCAGCTTCGTGGCCTGTTCCGGCGCCGAGACCGGGGACGTGCTCAACACCCAGCTCTCCGCCGTCAACGCCTCGACCAACCTGATCAGTCTGACCATCGGCGGCAACGACGCGGGCTTCGCCAGCACGATGGAGACCTGCGTGCTGGAGGGCACCAGCGCCTGCGAGAGCGCGGTGAGCACCGCCGAGCAGTACGCCGAGAACACCCTGCCGGGCCAGCTCAACCAGCTGTACGCGGCGATCAGAGCCAAGGCGCCCAGCGCGCAGGTGGTGGTGCTCGGCTACCCGGAGCTCTACCAGATCAACGGTGACTGCCTGTTCGGGATCGGGGACACCTCGCGCAGCGCGATCAACGGCGCGGCGGACGTCCTGGACAACGTGATCCAGCAGGCGGCCGCCCAGGCCGGGTTCACGTACGCGGACGTCAGGTCGGCCTTCTCCGGGCACGAGATCTGCGACGACGACTCGTGGCTGAACAGCACCACCTTCCCGATTGACGAGAGCTACCACCCGACCGCGGACGGCCAGCAGTACGGCTACCTGCCGGTCTTCTCCGCCGCGGCCTGACCCCCCGCCGGGGGGGGGGGGGGGGGGGGGGGGGGGGAGGGGGGGGGGGGGGGGGGGGGGGGGGGGGGGGGGGGGGGGGGGAGGGGGGGA
>NZ_JBVHLF010000147.1:0-9845 GCF_055559155.1 Kitasatospora sp. NPDC024654 | reverse complement strand
CGCACCCTCTACGACGAGGCCACCGCCTGGTCACACCACGCAACCCTCCCAACCGCCGCTTGACACCACTACGGCATGGGATGTCTGACAGCACCTTGCGAACAGCCTTGGACGTGCAGGTATACCGATAGCCACACCGATAAGTGGTTCGACAGAAGCATCGATTCATGCAGCGTTCAATGCATCAGTGGCGCACCGCAAGGCCACACCTTCCCAATGGACTTCGCCTCTCCATGCAGCATCAAATATAACGATGGAAACTGGTATGGATGTATCGATCAATGTATCGATATAAGCTTTGATGGATACTGCTACCTGCATGCGTCTAACCCTATCGATTAACATCATGATCGATATAACGATACACAAACCTTCTTCAGCAGTGATGGATGCAGCGCTATAACTATCGACTCGACTAGCTAGCTGTCTTGCGACGTGTCTATCCTGCGGCTCATCCGCGCTTCCGACCGTGTTTCCGCTCGCGTGACTGCCGGATCACGTCTCGGCCTGCATGTCCCCCTGCCGCGCGAGTGGCGCACCTGCTGACTGGTCGGCTGACTCACCGGACTGGCTTGCTTTCTTGCTACCTGACAGCTGTGCGCCCTTACTGCTTTACGGTCTGACTGGGAATTCGACTGACGAGCTGTCCTACCGCTTTGGTTGCGATGCTCCCAGCTGCCTGCAAATGGACGCTTTCATCGAGCTGACGAGCTCTCGACTCACCTGCCTCGCTGGTCCCTCAGCGTGCTGACGATTCGCCTTGCTGCCCGGCCGACTTGCTGACGATCGTGGTGTCTGTCTTGCGGGCGTGCTGCCTATGACTACAGCTGTCAGACCAGCAATCTGCTAAATGAACAGCTCGTACAATCACCGACCGGTGTTTCTGCCGTACCCGCGGACCGTCTCGCAGTCCTGCGGCTCTGCTCGCTGCCCGGTCAGCGGCTGCCGCGACGATCGTGCTGGCCGTCTTGCTTCGTGATGAGCTTTCCGGCGATCGCTCGGCTGAGCCGGCGATCTGACCCGCGGCGCCTGGTACGGACTGACCGACTGGCCGGCTTTTCGTCGAGCGGTCTGCCAGGCTTGCCCGCGACCTGCTCCCGCCCCTTGGCAGTCGGCGAGCTTGCTGTCTGGCGACTGCCGTGACCGTGCGTCGCTCGGACCGTCCCTCCGCCGGTGGATCAGCCGACGCAGGGGCACAGTGGCGGCCCGGCAGCCGGTCCTCTGCGGCACATACAGCCGGGGACGGTGCCCGCTGGCCACCTTCTGGGCCTGGCGGCTGCAGGGGTGCTCCCTGGCCGGTCGGTGGCGGCTCGATGGACAGCACCCTGCTTGCTGATCAGGCGTGTTGAGGCAGCTTCGCCCAAAGCGGAGCCCGCTCCGGATCGTGTGGCATCGGTGGCCGACGCATGCGGTGGCGTATCGACCAGGTGATTTGCTCCGGGGTGTCCCACCCGACTGCGACGCGAGCTGTTATCTTCAACCCTGAAAATCGAGTGACAAGAGAACATGATCGCGCTGGCTCCGGGCGACAGCTCGCAGCTAGCGCCACAAAACCGGACATTCATCCCTCATGACGAGTCGTTCGGATCTCGATTGTTCTTGCGTCGGTCGAGTGACGTGCGAGAGGAGCAGCAAGAGATGCAAATCATCACGGTGGCGAACCAGAAGGGTGGGGTCGGCAAGACCACGACCACCGTGAACCTGGCCGCCGGTCTTGCCCTGATGGGTAAGCGCGTCCTGATCGTGGATCTGGATCCCCAGGCGCAGGCCGGCACCGCGGTCGGTGTGAACCTGCCTCAGTCCGAGACGGGCCGCTCGCTGGGATGGGCGCTCCAGGCACAGCTGCAGGGCATCTCCCTGGACCTCAACGACCTGGTCTTCGACCGCAGTCAGTTGATGGGGGACTTCCAGGAGTACGGCGGCGCTCTCCACCTGCTCGCGTGCAACGAGGGGTCGATGAGCACGGCCCAGAACCTGGTCGCAGCCGCCGGCTACAAGGCGACCCCGATACTGCGGCGCATGCTCATGAGCGTGGCCGACCGGTACGACTATGCGATCGTCGATGTGCCGCCCGCCATCAACGCGTTGGCCGCGGTCGGCTGGGCTGCCGGGGACTGGATCACCACGCTGTGCTACCCGGAGTACGCGACGGTCAAAGGGGCTGTCACCCTGGCCGGCTCGGTCAAGTTCGTGAGCAAGAACACTGAGGGGGAGTGCAACCCCCAGTACCTGGGTGTGATCCTCAACAAGACCAGCGCTCCCTCCGCGTGGAAGGAGCAGGAAATCGAGGTGCGCACCGGCGTCGTCGAGGCAGGCCTCCTGCCCTTCCTGTCCGACATCCGCGCAAGCGAGTTCATCTCCAAGGCCTACGGGATGGGTGTGCCGGCCGTCCTGACCCACACCAACCACGCTCCGGGTAAGCAGTACGCGGCGCTGCTGCGGGAGATGCTGGTGCGGATGAGCACCCCCGCGGACCAGTGGCAGATCGCCGCGGCGCCGATGACGGAGGAGATCAGTGCCTGAGCGCCGGCCCAAGAAGAGGCCGAACGTCTTCGCGCAGGTGGTCGCCAACGCCGACGACGTCGTTCAGGCGTCGTTCATCGCCGCGGGGCCGGCACCGGCGGCTGACCAGCCACCCGCTCCTGCTCTAGCCGAGGCCTCGCTCCCGGTACCGGTTCAGCCGTTGGTGCCGCAGTCGGCTGCACCGGCCGCCGCCGAGCCGCCGGCAGCAGCGCCGGTCCCCAGGGAAGAGTCCGGCCCGGCCACGGCGTCGCACACGAGCGTGGCGGTGGCCGAGGAGTCCGCCGCATCTTCCCCGGGTACGGTGCCCGATGCCCGCATCGAGTTCCGGGTCCTGGACGGGCAGTTGGCCGAGCCGCCCGAGCCGCCCGCGCAGCCCGCGGTCGCCGAGGTGAACTTGTCGGTGCACGAGGTGCCGGCGCCGGCGGTTCTGCCTTCGACCCCGCCGGTTCAGGCGCCTGCTGCAGTCCTTGCCACGCCGCTGGCACCGACCACCACGCCCGCGCCGGACAAGGCGGTGCCTGCCGCGGCGCCTCTGCCCGAGGCCGCGCTCGAGCCCGCTCAAGAAGCTGTGCCTGCCGCACCCTTCGATGGCCCGAACGAATCCGCCGAGACTGCTCCCCCCGGCTCGGTCCCGGCAGGGGACGCCCAACTGCCGGAGGCCGGCGCCGGGTCGGTCGACCCCAAGGAGCCCGCGGCCTCCCCGGCGGCCATCCCCGAACCCTCTACCGGTCCCCTGGTTGCGGAGGAGACAACGGACGAGCCTGCTGCGCAGCCCACTCCTGCCAGCAAGGCGGCGACGAGTGCGCCAAGACGTCGTCCAGCTGCGGCGCGGCGCTCCGGACAGCACTGGGCCCACCAGGCGGTGCTGGACAGCTTCGCGAGCGCCACGATCGACTCCAAGAACTGGCGACTGCATGGCTTCCGTATCGTCCCGAGCGTGCTTGCGCTGCTGAAGACGCGAATCAACGCGGACCGGCGCAGCACGGGCAACCAGAAGCTCGCGATCAGCCACTACATCGATGCGGCGCTGCGCCACACGTCCGCGGAGGTGGAGGAGCAGATCGCGTTGGCTCAGGACTTCCTGACGGTGCGCATGGGCATGGTGGAGCCCGGTCGCCAGTCGACCTACCGCGTCGGTCCGCAGGCGTCGGCCTGGGTGTCGGATCTGAATGTGGGGCTTCAGGAGGCCGACTACGGGCGTAAGGGCATCTACGTGGTGTCCGCGTCGATCGAGATCTTCCTGGCAGCGTTGGACGGTGCGGGGGAGCTGCAGCGGCCCGAGCTTCCTGGAGGGCGCTGATCCGCAGACGCAGTTCGCGGGCGCCCGGCCTCGTCATATACCGATGGGTGCAGTCATCAAGCTAATGATGACCGCACCCATCGATATTTTTACGCCTGCATCGTTGTCTAGTGCGCTAAACCTTTCGATCTAACGAGCTGTCTGACTGGCGATCGGTCGGGCGACAGAACCGCCGCACTCGTCACCTAACTCCTTGGCGACAGAACATGCTCTCAGCGCAGGGGAGCTGACATCCCTGCAAATTCGGGACATATGCGGCATCAGGCCTGCCGCAGCGGCCCATCTTTCTCTCGTGTCGAGAGAAGAAACTCGCTGTTATGCGATACGGTGACGCTGCAACACCTGCGATCGGCGAGAGACATCTCCGGGTCGTAAGAAGTCAAGCCGCAACGGTCAGCGATGAGGTGAGAGGGGAGGTGAAGGCACGGTGTTCGTCGAAGAGCTGCCGGTTCTGAAGGCAGTGGTGGAGCTGGCCGAGGAAGCGGTTGAGCAGGTTGCGCTGGGCGCCGGCGTGCCAGTCGCCGACCTCTCGTCGGCGGCGGTAGTGGGCATCAGCTCCGGGCGAGGTCTTCAGGGAGGAGAACGCCCACAGGAATCCGGCGGAGATGAGCCGGTTGTTCTTGACGAAGCGGCGTCCCACGAAGCTCTTCTTCCCCGAGGCCCGGGTGATCGGTGTCGAGCCGGCGTAGGCCTTCAGGCTGCGGGCGTTGGCGAACCGGTGGCGGTCGTCGCCGATCCCTACCAGAAGGCGGGCGGCGAGCTGGACGCCGAGGCCGGGGAAGCTCAGGTATATGTCCGCGTCGGGGTGTTCGCGAAAGCCGGCCTCAACCGCCTCGGCCAGCTCGTCGGCCGCCACGCAGACGGCGTCCAACTGCTTGAGCAGGGCGATGAGTTGTTTGCCGAAGGCTTCCTCGACGGCCGGGGGCTGGTGGGCTGCCGGGGCGCGGAAGACCTCGCGCAGGCGCTCGACTTCGGCGTCGATGCCGCGCTGTCGGCCCGAACGCTTGAGGGCCGAGCGCAGCTGGACAAGGGAGAGCCGGGCCGCCTGGGCGGGCGTCGGCGCGGTGGCCAGGATGGTGCGGGCGTCGGATCGGGCAAGGCCGGCCTGCTTGTGTTGGAAGGCGTGCAGCGCGGCGGGGTAGTACTCGCGCAGCAGCGAGCAGACCCGGTTGACCAGCTGCTGGCGGTTCCAGGCCGCGTCCTGCTGGGCCCGTGCCAGCACGGTGATCGCTCTGGCGTGGTCGGAGTCGGCGGACAACGGCCGGTGCATGGCCATGTCGGTGCGCAGGATGTGTGCCAGGACCAGGGCGTCGCCCGGGTCGGACTTCTTGCGGGAGACGCCGTGGCGGTCCCGGTAGCGCGCGGCGGCCAGGGGGTTGATCGCGAAGACCTTGCGGGTCCCGGTCCGCAGCACGGCGACCAGGAGGCCGTGGCTGGTCTCGATCGCGACGGGGACCGGGCCCTCGGGACTGTCGCCGTGCTCGACGAGCAGGTCCAACAGCACCCGGTAGCCGGCTGCGTCGTCACCGATCCGGCGCTTGGCCAGCAGCTGTCCGTCTTCGTCGACCAGCGCCACGTCGTGGTGCGATTCGGCCCAGCCGATGCCGCAGTACACAGTCAAACCATTCTCCCAGCGTCTTGCATTCGTGCAGGTCACGAGCTCATGCGGGTCACGCGACGCCCTAATCCCAGGACGCGGTGGTCCACCATCTCTGTAGCCGTTCGCGACACCAACGCACCCCAGGGACCCCGAGCTGTGCCAGAGCTCGACGGCCCGCGGAGATCGACAAGAGGTTCGCCCTGGAGCGGGCTCGCACCACCACGACAACGAACACGATCAGAGAGTGGGTTCCGTGGCAGCCTGAAGACACCGGGACGTGCCGCTCTCTCAAGGACTCACAGGCCCGGGGAAACACGAGGCATCGGCCCGGTGCCCGCGCGACCACCACGAAACCCACCACCGTGACAGCGCCGCTCATCTTGAAGGCATCGCAGGCCAGAAGGAACTCAGGCATCCGTCACACCAGTCAGTCCGGAACCCCAAGCCCGGGGCGATCCGGAACTACCTTCACAAAGGATTAGGGGAACGCGATGGCCCAAGCGCTGTCCGCGTACGCCGTGGCCAATGCGGCCCACGTCAGCCAGTCATGGGCCTGGAAGGCACGCGACGCCGGCATCATCCACGCCCCCTACACCGAGGAGGACGTCATCGCACTGCGGGTCTACGCGTGCGTGGCCCAACTCGTATGGCCCGGCGAGCGCCGCGTCCGCAGCGAGAAACACGGACTCGAACTGTGGCAGTCCCTGGCCGTCAACGCCGCCCGTGAGGCCATGTCAGACCCACAGACCTCCTCGGAGACAGTGCTGTGGGTTCTGCAGGACGCCGCGCTCCTGGCCACCACAGCCGGACAGCGAGCCGCCCTCGAACTCGACCAACTCCGCGGCCGCACAGCCTTCCGGCTCCCACTTGGCGAGTGGATCGAAGAGGTCCCCAAGACCCTCAGCCAGCTCCCAGCATCACGGCCGCGCAAGCCCCGCCCACCCGTCTCCATCGCCTGACCACATACCAACCTCGCTGATCCCCACCCGCAAAGGAGCCCGACCTCCGGCCCACACCCCGCTGACCACCCCCTGAAACCGCTCCGGCACCCAACTCGCCGAGCGGCCAGGTTGGTTTTGCCTTCTTCCAGCCCGTAGCTCCTGGAGCAGACCATCGCTGCCACTCCTGGGGGTAGTTCAGTGCTGCCCGAAACACCAACACCAAACCACTCCCACCCCGCAACCCAACACCGCGCACCTGCCACCGAAGCGCCCCAGCCGCTCCTTCACCTTCACCCCGGCATGCGGCTGCGACTCGACACCGCAGTCCGCCACCTCCTCCAGCAGCCGACCTTGGCCGGCCTGCCCGACACCACCCGGCTCGCCGCAGTCGTCCTGCTCGCCAAGTCCAACCACCGCAACTGCCGAACCACGACCCGCTCCCGTGAACTCGGCCGATGGCTTGGGGTATCGGAGTCAACCGTCGACCACACGGTGCTACCCCAGCTGCGCGAACACGGCATCATGCGTTCCCGCCCGACAACCGACGAACTCGGCCAGACCACCGGCCTCGAATGCGTCCTGATGCCCACCTGGCGCACCCGGGCCGACGGCGATCCCACCCATCCACTGGCCCTGACCCGCACCGAACTCACCGTCCTGCTACGGGTATGCGAGGCACTCTTCGCACCCGGATGGGGAGCCGACCTCGCCGGAGCCGGACTCCTGGCCAGCGTCACCGGACGCGGCGCGGCCACCGACCGACTCGCACTCCTCCTCCTCGTCCTGCAATGCCGGCCCGACGGCCGCGTACGGCTCATCGGCGGATCAGTAGAGCACAAGCGCGGACGCCTGGCCGCCACCGTGGCACGCCACCTCGGCTGCTCCACCTCAGCAGGCGCCAAGATCCTGACCCGCCTTCAGTCCCGCGGGCTCGTCGAACGTGTACGGGTAGCCAAACGATCCGGGCTCAACAGCGACAGCCGCCTGATCGTGCCGGCTGTCGCCGCCGCCCGAGCCACCCACCGCCGCCGGGCCACCGGTCACGACAACACCCCACTCGCCGTACCCTCTCGTACTCCCGCTGCAGCGCCGACTCCTGCCCACCAGGCTGTCTTTGCGCGCCCGGCTACTGCACTCGGCGATCACAGCAAGGCCGCCACCGCCACCGCCCATGTCATGACCGGCCCACAAACGTCGAGCAACCCTGTCACCGCAGCACTTGCAGAGCACCCCACTGCTGCGGACCCTCACACCACTCACACCTCAGTGGTCTCCGTCAACGGTGAAAGTCCTGAAGTAGGTCGCTTTTCCGGCGCTTGCGCCGTTAGGGTGATCCACCATCGGCCGGAGCGCGCGGGCGCGCGCGAGGACGCGGGCACCTCCGGCGTGCCCACACTGCGGCTCGTCGGCGCTGGGGAAGTCCCGCTGCGCGGGGAAAAGCACCACCACGACAACCAGCACCACCACCGCCCTGGGCAGCCCGAGATCCGACCGACGCCCGCCGTCGGCCTGCCCCGGGACGCCGCGCTGGCCTGTGCCCTGGCGCCGGTGGATCACCTGTGGCAGCAACTGGCAAACCCATCGACCCGAGGGTTCCTGCTCCAGCACGTCCAGCGTGCGGTGGCCGGCATCGCCATGTGGACCGGGAAAGACGACGCTCCGCGGGCCCTGGCCCACCGGTTGGCCTTCCGGCTCAAGCGCCAGCACCTCCAAGGAAATTCGCACATCAGCGACCCGGTCGCCTGGATGCTGGTGCGCGGCCTGCCGCAGGAGCGGCAGTGCCAGCACCCGGCCTGCGACAACGGCATCCGGCTGGACACCGACGAGGACTGCACCACCTGCGACCTGCGAATCGAGGGCCAGCGCTCCACCCGGCGCGCAATCATCGGACAGGTCGTCCGCCAGCTGCCGACCACGACCTTCGACCAGCGCCAGGGCGCGATCGAGGACGCGCTGCGCGGGCACGCCCTGGCGCGCGCCGAAGGCCAGGCCGACGCCGCGCGGCGGGCAGCCGAGGCCCAGGCACGGTGGGAGGCGCAGCGGCCGGAGCGGGAGGCGACTGCGGCTGCTGCTGCGCGGGAGCGATTGGCGGTGCCGTGCGCGGACTGCGGCGCCGGGCAGGCGGCGGGACTGTGCCGGGCGTGTGCTCGGAGCCGGGAGATCCGCGCAGGCGTGCACGAGTGCATCAACATCACGCTGGCAGCCGACGCCAACCTGTCCAGCTACGAAAGTTTCCGCCAGGTCTGGCAGCAGACCCGGATGGAACTGCGCACCGCTCGCGAACAGGCGCGGCGCAGCGCGGCGGACGAACAGATGGCCGGAGCCTCGGAGCTGCTGGCGGTTGGGGTCGCGCTGGGCGAGTACCGCGCGGCGGCGCTGCGCCGGTTCGCGGCCTCGCAGGCAGCCCAGGAGGAGGCCGAACGGGCCTTCGAGGCGGTGATGCGCACGCGGCACCGTTACTCCAGCCCGGCCGAGGCGCGGAAGGAGGCCGAGCAGCAGGCGGGGCAGGCCCGCACCCGGGCCGCGCAGTGGCTGCTCCAGCGACGGTTGGCGGCCGTGGAGCAACTGCGGGCGCGGATCGCCGTTCGCAGAGCCCCGGCCGTTCAGGCCGAGCCGGACCCGTACGTAGAGGGCGCGAATCGGGCCCGGGCCGCGGTGAATGCCCGACTCGCCAAATCCCATGCTGAGCAAGTGAATTGACCGTGGCCGTCCGTGCCTGCCCTGTGGGTGCCGATAACCCTGTCACCTACGCTGAGCTGCAGCTTCAGGGTCACGATGTGATCACGTCGGGAGTGTGCGCGAGCCCGGCATCACACGCTTGGGACGTGACGTTTCGTCTTGTCTACCGATTCGGCTGCCTCCTGCTCAGCTGGCTGCGTCTGCTGGTCCGCTCCTCCGCAGCCAAGGACGTCGAGATACTGGTGCTCCGGCACCAGCTGGCCGTCCTGCAGCGCAGCAGCCCCAAGCCCGTCTTCACCCGCGGCGACCGCGCCGTGATCGCAGCCCTGTTCCATCTCCTGAAGAAGCGTCACCGCAACGGCTTGAAGCTGCTGATCACTCCGCGCACCGTGCTGCGCTGGCACGCGAAGCTGGTTGCACGGAAGTGGACCTACCCGGCGCGCCGTCCGGGCCGCCCGGCCAAACCCGGCTCTCCTGCTTGATGTGTGGGTCACACTGTCGTGGGTTGGCGTCCTGGGAGGGTGGGGCGGGGGCCAGCGAGGGTGAGTATGACCAGGGCGATGACGGCGTCGGCGGAGTGGAAGCCGAAGCCTCGGCGGATGATTAGGCGGGTCTTGGTGTTGGTGCTCTCGATCAGTCCGTTGGACAGGCCGGTGATCAGCGCGGCGCGGATGGCGTCGTAGTGGCGCGTGATCATGCGCTGGAGGTCAACGAAGGCGGGGATGCGGCAGCGCCGGGCCCAGTTGATCCAGGCGTCCAGGGCTTTGAGGGCGGCGGTGGGGCGGTGCTTGGCCAGGGCGAA
>NZ_JBVHLF010000146.1:0-10023 GCF_055559155.1 Kitasatospora sp. NPDC024654 | reverse complement strand
CAGCCTCACCGAACATCGACACCACCCGGGTGGGCTGACCGACACCGGCTGGAACTGCGCTCCCGGGCACCTCCGACCTCATCGCGGGTCGGAGGTCGTGGTCGTCTTAAGTTGGGTGGTCACACTTCGAGCCAAGCGGCGTTCCCGGCCGCGAGGTAGTCGAGCACGGCCTGCTCGGGTACACGAAAGGACCTGCCGACCCGGATAGCCGGCAGCTCGCCGGTGTGAAGCAGCCGGTAGACGGTCATCTTGCTGAGCCGCATCAGTGAGGCGGCCTCCGCGACGGTGAGGAACCGCGCCTCCTCGCCTGCCCTGGCCGGGGGCGGAGCGGTCGGCTGCCCTGCCGCTACTGGCTCGCTCATCCACGCGCGCAGTTTGTCCAGCTCTTGCTCCACGGATGTGTCGCTCGGCTGCGGTACGGCGTCCCGTTCGATCTGAGGGAGCAGCTCCGGCAGGGATACGGTCGGGCCGGCCTGGCTGGCGGGCTGCTGGAACGTGCTCATGATGCCTTCCTCCTCTTGCCCGTGGGGCCTTCCGCGTTCTGCTGCCGGGTGAACGGCAGCTGGTCCCGCATTTGATCGTTTAATCGCCGCCGGGCCCTGTGGAGCTGCGCCCGTACTGTGCCGGGTGCGATTCCGAGGCTGCTTGCGATCTCCGCCTGGTCCATCCCCTCGCGCCAGGCCAGGACGGCGACCGTGCGCCGGACCTGGGGCATGGCCTCGATCACTTTCCAGCACTGGTCCAGCACCGCGCGGGCGACGGCCACGTCCGCCGGGTCGTGCGGGGCTTGCGCGTACTGCTCGTAGACCGCGCCGCGCAGCTCATCGAAACGAACATCCCGGCGGGAGGCGTCGATGTGCTTGTTGCGGCACACCGACTTCAGCCATGCCTTCTGGCCGTCCAGCGGCCGGCCGCCAACCGTGTGCCACTGCAGCGCGGCGTCGTGGAACGCCTGCTGGACCACGTCGGCGGCGCTCTCCGCCGAGCCGGTCAGCATCGTGGTGTAGGCCAGCACCTCGCGGTACGCCGCCCGGAAGAGCACCGTGACAGCTTCACTGACCTCTACCGGAATCCGCCTGGTCTCCGTCACCTGCTCGCCCCCTGGATCTGCTCGCCCGCATCCGATGTGCCTTCGGCCCGCTGAACACCGACCTGGACCCGCATACCAGGTCCCGCCATCCCACTCTCCTGTTCCACGACGGTGCCCAGCGGCGACCGCACGACCAGTTCCACCAGGGTGCGCCGGCGCTGCCACTCCGCCAGCTGCCGCACCGCCACCCCCAGGCCCCCGACCAGGACCAGCGTGATCCACGAGGGCCGCCCGTCCAGCGCCAGCAGCGGCGCCGCCGGGGTGGTCCACCCGAGGAGTTGGGATACCTGATGCCTCATGCCTAGTACTGCAACCGCAGGTGCGTAACGATCACAGCTTCGGCTCGTTGGTGTGACTGTGTGCTGACGAGCTGACAGTTGAGCAGGTCGAGTCGTGGTCCGAGGGCATAGCCGGGCTCCATGCCCGGTTCGCCCACCGTTTCGGCAGGTCGGAGCCACGGGAGCGGGCAATGGACTATCTGACCGGGCTGCTCGCACCGTTGGAGAGAAAAAACGGCTGGACGCTGTCCGAACAGGTTGGGCAGTTGCGGCCTGACGGCGTCCAGCGTCTGCTCAACCTGTCCGAGTGGGACGAGGACGCCGTCCGTGACGACGTGCGCGACTTCGTGGTGGAGACGATCGGTGCCAAGGACGGGATCCTGATCGGCGACGACACCGGTTTCCTCAAGAAGGGCGTCCGCTCGGCCGGTGTCCAGCGTCAATACACCGGCACAGCGGGGAGGACGGAAAATTGCCAGATCGGCACGTTCCTGGCCTACGCCTCGTCCAAGGGCCGCGCGCTGATCGACCGCGAGCTGTACGTGCCCAGGTCCTGGACTGACGACCGCGAACGCTGCCGGGCGGCCGGCATCGGCGACGAGGTGCCGTTCGCAACCAAGAACGAGCACTTCAAATGGATGCTGCAGCGGGCGATCGACGCTGGGGTTCCGTTCGCGTGGGTCACCGCGGACGAGGCGTACGGGCAGGTCAAGCACCTACGGCTCTGGCTGGAGGAACGCCGCGTCGCCCACGTGCTCGCCACCAAGGTCAACGACACCGTAACCACGGTGAACCGGGCCGAGGCCCGGGTGGACGAGCTGATCGCCGCACTGCCCCGGCAGGCATGGAAGCGTCTGTCCGGCGGCCAGGGCTCGCACGGCGAGCGGATCTACGACTGGGCCCGCGTCGCGATCCGCCCGGTGTGGGAGAACGGCTTCGGGCACTGGGTTCTGGCCCGCCGCTCCGTCGGTGACCCGACCGAGATCGCCTACTACGTCTGCTACGGCCCCATCGGCACCCGCCTGAAAGACCTGGTCAAAGTGGCTGCCGCGCGGTGGGCGATCGAGGAGTCGTTTCAGGTCGCCAAGAACGAGTGCGGCCTGGACCACTATCAGGTGAGGCTCTATCGGGCCTGGTACCGGCACACCACCCTGGCCATGGCCGCCCTGGCCTACCTGACCGCCGTGCGCGCCACAGAAGCCGTAAAAGGGGCACCTCGGACGACGAGCACGAGCTCATACCCCTGAGCGTCCCGGAGATCCGCCGGCTGATGGGTCACCTCGTCGTACCCCGTCACCACACCAACGAGCACCATCTGCACTGGTCACGCTTCCGACGCCGCAGCCAGGCCCGAGCCCGACGCTCCCACTACAAACGCCGAGGCCAGACCGCTCAGATGCGGTTGCAGTACTAGCTAGTGTCTGCTGCCATCACCGCCGAGATATGAGGCCCCGGCAGACCGGCGGGTGAGCTTGGCGTCCCCGAAGGACTCGGGCGACGGCTTCGTCAGCAGGCCGCCGTCCTTGGTGAAGTCCGGCAGCAGCGTGCGCAGGGCCGGCGGGCCGGCGAGGGCGACGGCCAAGACCGTGTCGCCCAGGGTGTGCGGCGAGTGGTCGGCCTCCCTGCGCAGCCGGCGCAGCAGCGCCGTGCCGCGCGCGGTGCGGCGGGGCGGCACCCAGAGCCCGACTGCGGCCAGGACGGATGCCGCGGCGGTGGCGGTGGCGACGTGCGTGCTGCCCGTGGTGGCCAGCAGGGCGGTGACCAGTACCACGGCGAGCAGCGAGATCCGCAGGAGTGCCCAGCGCCAGCGCGGCAGCAACAGGCCTGCGCGCTGCAGCCGGCGGGACAGTTCGGTCAACGCCTGTTGGACGCTCGGCTTGGCCTGCAGCCTGGCCGGGTGGCTGCGGCCGAAGAGCGCGCCGTACTGTGCTCGCGCCAGCGGCGAGCAGCCCTTGGGGGCGGTGCCCTTCCGCAGGACCCGACCGTCGCCGCTGGCTTCGACGGCGCCGAGCAGGTGCAGTTCGACCAGCGTGGTCTGCGCGGCCGCCCGGGCGCCGCCGCGCAGGAAGGCGACCTCTCCCGGGTCCGGAGACGATGTCGAGCGATCACGCGAGGGCGCGAAACGGGCCGCTGCCGCCACGGCGAGCAGTGCGGCCAGTGCGGGCACGTATGAGCCGTCCAGCATGCGGGCCCCCGGTTCCTCGAAGTTCATGCGACGCCGCCACCCGTCGGCCCGAACAGCGTAGCGAGCTTGAACCTGCACCCACGTCAAAGGACCGTCAATCCCCGAACCGCCGGGGCCGAACGATGCGCGCGGCACCGGGGACCGGCACGGCGCGCTGCGAAGCGGCCGACGACCTCACCGCAGGCAGATGGCTACGACGTCACCGGGTCAGCGGGTACCTCAACCGATCGTCCTCGGGAGAATCGCCGCAGCCAAGCTCTCCGAAGCCCGGGGGACCGACCGCAACCTGGACCAATCGCACGGGCGGTCGTAGCGGCTTACCCAACCATCCCGACCAGCCCAGGCCCCCGACCTCATCGCGGCTCGGAGGCCGTCTCGCGATCGCCCTTAGTTGTCGGCTCTCGAAATCCTTCGGGGGTTGACGTGAGGTCAGGCGGAGGCGGCTTGGAGAAGGGCTTCGGCTGCGGCGGTGCGGGCGTAGAGGACGGAGCGGCCGGCGCGGTGGGCGCTGACCAGGCCCGCGTTGCGTAGCGCGGTGAGGTATTGGGATATCCCTGCGGGGGAGAGTCCGGTGCGGTGGGCCAGCTGTGTGGTGGAGGCCGGGATCTCCAACTCGGTTAGCAGCAGGGTCCGCGAGCGGCCGAGTACGGCGGAGAGGGTGTCGGTCTGGGTGAGGGGGCGCTTCGTCCACAGTGAGCCGACACCGCGCGCCGGATAGGCGAGTTGGGGCGGGTCCGGCGGCGTCGTTCGGGTGCGCAACCCTGGTCCGGTGAAGGCTGAGGGGATCAGCAGCAGTCCCGTGCCTGCCGTCGTGCGGGTCAGCGGCTGCTTTCGGCGGGACATCCGGAGCGCGTTGTCGTCCCAGCTCACGGACATGTGCAGGTCGTTGAGGAGGTAGCCGGCGCCGTGCTCGGCGGCCAGGCGGGCCCGGTAGAGGATGTCTGCGTCCAGGACTGCCCGGATTCGTGCCCAGTAGGGGGCGAGTACCAGCTCCCAGTACGTTTCGAGCTCTTCTGCGACCTTGGCCAGGAGGCCCTGTGGGTCGTTGTGCAGGGCTCGCAGCCGGGGGCCGAGGTTCCCCTGGTGGCGGGCGAGGTGGTCGAGGTCCTGGCGTACCCGGTCGGCGGGCGAGGCCCGGATCGCGTCCCGCTCTGCCGCCGGGGTGGGGGCCGGTCCGGCGGGGGCCGGGTTGAGGAAGTCGGGGACGTAACCGCCGGTGGGCGGGACCAGCTCGCAGAGCCAGCCCCGGTCCAGCCCGGCGGCCACCATACGCGGGCGTACCTGGTCGGCCCAGGGTCCGTGGATTGGATGCGCGGCGGCGGACGTCAGCAGTCGGAAGCTCGGTGCGACCTCCCACATCGGTGAGACGGCGAACCGCACCTGCGCCAGATCGCTCGTCGAGAACGCCAGCTCTGCCACGGATGAACGCTCCTCAATGGATTCAGGCATGTATGAATCAATGGCGGGCCAGCCTACCGTGCGTAGATCATCCCGCCATGACCTCACAAACGATCACCGCGGCGGCATCGGTCACCAGGAAGCTCGGCGACCTGACGGTCAACCGGATCGGTTTCGGCGCGATGCGCCTGACGCAGCACGGCCAGGCATTCGCGGCCGATGCCGTCCCACGCGACCGCGACCAGGCGATCAGTGTGCTGCGCCGCGCGGTCGAACTCGGCGTGAACCACATCGACACCGCCGCGTTCTACTTCTCGTCGCTCCGCAGTGCCAACGAGCTGATCAACCAGGCACTGGCCCCCTACCCGGAGGACCTCGTCATCGCCACCAAGGTCGGACCGGGCCGCGACCCCTCAGGCCAATGGCTTCCGCACGCCACCCCCGAGCAACTCCGCGGCCAGGTCGAGGAGAACCTGCGCCAGCTCGGCCGCGACCACCTCGACGTGGTGAACCTGCGCATCGTCGGCACCGACTCCATCGCCGAACGCTTCGGCGCACTTGCCGAACTGCGCGAGGCCGGACTCATCCGGCACCTGGGCCTGTCCAACATCCGCCCCCACCACCTCGCCGAGGCTCAGACCATCGCACCGGTGGTCTGCGTCCAGAACATGTACGGCATCGGCGCATCGCCCGAGCAGAAGGAGTTCATGGGCATCTGTGGTGAGCAGGGCATCGCGTTCGTGCCGTTCTACTCGATCGCCGGCACCGGACGCACCGCTGGTGCGACCACCGACCACAGCCCGCAGGTGCACGCCATCGCCCGCGCCCACGGCGTGAGCGCAGCCCAGATCCGGCTGGCGTGGACACTGCACCAGGGCCCCCACGTCCTGGCCATCCCCGGCACCGGCGACCTCGACCACCTCGCCCAGAACGTCGCCGTCGGCTCCCTGCGCCTGTCGGCGGAAGAACTCACCGCCTTGGACCCCCTCCACCACGAGACGGCATGAGCAGGACCCCCATGGCGTCCTGATCCACTTCTGCTGATCGGCCTGTCTGCCTTGCCTGTTCCTGCCGCCCGCCCCATAGCCCTGACGGCCGCCGAGCGGCAACGGTTGAAAAAGGCGGCCTACGGTCACAAGACTCCGCACCAGGCCAGGATCCGGTCACAGATCGTGCTCCTGGCGACTCGGGGCAGGTCCAACGCGCGGATCGCTGTCGAGGTGGGTGTGCACGTGGACAGCGTGCGCACCTGGCGGGGCCGGTTCGCCCACGGCGGCTTGCCGGCCCTGGCCGACCGCAGACGCAGCGGGCGCCCGGCCCGCTTCACCCCCGTGCAGGTCGCCGAGGCCAAAGCACTGGCCTGCCAGCTCCCGGCCGAGACCGGGGTGCCGCTAGCGCGCTGGTCGTGCCCGGAACTGGCCGCCGAGCTGACCGCGCGCGGGATCACCGACACCGTTTCGGCGTCCACCGTGCGCCGCTGGCTTCGCCAGGATGCGCTCAAGCCCTGGCAGTACCAGTCCTGGATCTTCATCCGGGACCTGGACTTCGGCGCCAAGGCCCAGCGCATCCTTGACCTATACGCGCGAACCTACGAAGGCGAACCTCTCGGCGCGGACGAGTACGTGGTGGCTCTGTTCATCTCCGGCGACAGCGTTTGTCATCGGGTTTCGACAGCAGCAGGTGATCTTGGCCGGGGAAGATGTTCACGAGAAATGACAGCGTGTTCCCCGTAGGCGGTTGCTTCCCTGCACTTTGCTGTGGCTGATGGCTGGGCAGCTCAAGTGCTTTGAAAATCCGAACGTGCGTCTCTTGCAGGTGGCACCATGCGGTTCCATGGCAGACGACAGTTCCAGCAGGTTCCAGGCAGGACAGACCGGACTCATCGTCAGGTTCCCGGAGACGGAGCCGGCTGTCCGGGTATGGCGTGAACGGCTCGATCCCTCGGCCCGGGCCGGTGTTCCGGCTCATGTGACCGTGCTGTTCCCTTTCCTCCAGGAGGGCCGGATAGACGCTCACGTCTGTGCCGCCGTCGCTGACACCTTGGCCGGCCACCAGGCCTTCGACGTGCGATTCGAGACGTGCGGACGGTTCCCCGACATCCTGTATCTCGTCCCCGAGCCCGACAGGCAGCTTCGGCAACTCACCCAGGCGATCGCTGATCGGTGGCCGGAAGCCCCACCGTTCGAAGGCCAGTTCACCGACCTCGTCCCGCACCTGACCATTGCCCAGCATCAAGAACCCGAAGTCCTGGACGAGATCGAGGCCGCCCTCGCCGGCGCCCTCCCGATCACGGCGCGCGTCTCGACGGTCGACCTCATGGTGCACGACGGCAGGATCTGGCGGCAGCGGGCCTCCTTCGCCCTGCAGGGATGACTTGGTGCGAGCCGGGGGTCCGCCTCTCCTGGTGGCCCCCGGTGGTTCGGTCCGGTCAGCCGACTTGAGCGTGTTCTTCGGCGCGGGCGCGGGTGGTGGCCAGGCGGTAGGAGTCGGTGCCGGTCTCGATGATAGTGCCGTTGAACGTGAGGCGGTCGACGATGGCCGCGCAGAGGCGGGGGTCGGTGAAGGTCTTGGTCCAGCCGCCGAACGACTCGTTTGAGGCGATGGCGACGCTGTTCTTCTCCTCACGCTCTGTCAGAACCTGGAACAGCAGCTCGGCGCCCCTGCGGTCCAGCTCCATATAGCCGAGTTCGTCGATACAGAGAAGATCGACGCGGCCGTAGCGGGCGATGGTCTTGTTGAGCTGCTTCTCGTCGGCGGCCTCGACCAGCTCGTTCACGAGTTTGGTGGCGAGGGTGTAGCGGACGCGGTAGCCCTTCATGGCGGCCTCGGTGCCCAGAGCGATCAGCATGTGCGACTTGCCGGTGCCGGAGTCGCCGATGAGGCAGAGCGGCTGGCTCTTCTTGATCCACTCGCAGCTGGCGAGGGTGTGGATGGTGGCCGGGTCGATGTTCGGGTTGGCGTCGAAGTCGAAGGCCCGAAGTGACTTCTCCCTCGGGAAGCCAGCGGCCTTGATCCGCCTCTCCGAGCGGCGTCTGGCCCGGTCGTCGCACTCGGCCATCAGCAGCTCGGCCAGGAAGCCGCGGTAGGTCATCTGGTCCTTCACCGCGCTGGCGGCGATGTCGGAGAACTCGGCTCGGATGGTCGGCAGCCGCAGCAAGCGGCATGCGGTGTCGATGGCGGCGTCGGCGGCCTGCTCGGTCAGGCCTCGCTGGCGGGGCAGGGACACGGGCTTCTCCCTCACGGTGGAGCGGTGCCACCGCCGCTGTCGCGGCGGCGTCGGAGCAACTGGTCATAGGGCGTCACCGAGGGCAGCGGCCTGGTGTCCGGCGGGAGGTGCGCGAGCCGCCACTCGTGCAGGAACGTCACCGTGCTCGGGGTCCTGCGGACGGTCAGCTGGTCGTGCGGGTGCCGGTCCGCAGCCGGCTCGCTGTCGGCCTGGGCGGCCTTCCTGGCTTCCAGGGCGACGGCGTCGGCGGTCAGGGCGCCGGCCCGCAGGGCTGCGGCCAGGCCGGTGACCAGGTGCTCGTGGGGCAGGTGGCGGCCCAGTAGCAGTACCTCGATCAGGGCCTTGGTGCCCTCCCGCTCGCCGTGGACCTTTCGGGCCTCGGCCCACCAGGCGTCGTGGACCGGGGTGAACCTGCCCGCTGAGCGCGCCTGTTCGAGAGCGGTCGCGCCGGGAAGTGCTCCGGGCTTGCGGACCAGCGCCTCCAGGTAGTGGTCCAGCTCCAGGCGGGTGCCGCACTTGGCGATCAGGCGCTCGTGCCGGGCGACCTCCACGTTCTGGTCGTAGACCACCAGATGGGAGGCGTGCAGCATGACCCGGACCTTCTTGCCGATCAGCCGGACCGGCACCGAGTAGCGGTTGGTGCGAACCGTGATCTGGCTGTAGCGGTCCACTCTCGGGGTGAACAGCCGCCCCGTCTCGAACGGCTCGTCAGGCAGCGGCACCAGGTAGGGCCGCTCGACGGCGAAGTACTCGGCGATGGTCCGCGGTCGTGCACCGATCCGGCGAGCGTCGTCGAGCAAATCCCACCGGTCGACCAGCTCGTTGAGCTCGGCGAACGAGGAGACCTCCGGGACCGGCGTGAAGTGGTTGCGGCGGAAGTAGCCGATCTGTCCCTCGACGCCGCCCTTCTCGTGGGCACCCTCGATGCCGGGGCGGCAGTAGAAGCTCTCGATCCCGAAGTGCGAGCGGAACGCGGTCCAGCGGTCGGCCTCCACCCGTGCTCGGCTCAGGCCGGTGACCTGGGCGACCGCCGCCTTCAGGTTGTCGTAGCGGACCTTGCCGCGTGGGACGCCGCCCAGCACGTTCAGCGCGTGGACGTGCCCCTCGAAGAACGCCTCCTGGCCGGCCGAGGCGAAGACCCGGTGCACCGCCTTGCCCGAGTAGGACAGGCGGAAGGAGAACAGGTAGCAGGTCACCAACTCGCCTGCCAGCCGCACCGTGACGTCGCCGAAGTCGACCTCGGCCTCCATGCCGGGAGGGTGAGTCTGCGGCACGAAAGCCTCCACCGGCGCCTTTCCGGACGCGGCGAGGATCTCCGGCTTCCTGTCCGCGACGTAGCGGCGGACCATCTGGTAGGAGACGTCCTCGGCGCCGTGTTCCTCAACGAGCCGGTGGAAGATCCGCGTCACGGTGTGCCGCTGCTTGCGCGGCGCGTCCAGGTCCGACCGCAGCATCGCGTCGATCGCGGACTTGTACGAATCCAGAGCGGTCTCCCGCCGAGGCAACTTCTTCCGGGGCTCCGGCCAGGCGGAGTTCACTGCCTTTCGCACCGTCCGATAGGTCACCCCGTACTTGCGTTCCAGGGCCCGCATCGACTCACCCGCACGATGGTCACGCCGGATCGCCGCATACAACTCCACCTTCGACTGCCGCGGCATGACCAGCCCCTCTCACCATGAGCACGCTCATACTGCCCAGGGCAAGAACCGGACTGCTGTCAAAACTCGTGGTGACTGGTTTGGTGGTCAGATTCTCAGCGACGGTTGAAAACTGACCGCTGAACGGCGGATGAAACGGGACCCACCGGAGCAAATCCGACCCTTCTTGCGATCGTCTGATCATCCTG
>NZ_JBVHLF010000145.1:0-10064 GCF_055559155.1 Kitasatospora sp. NPDC024654 | reverse complement strand
CGACCTGCTCGGACCTGAGCGTTCCGCGGAGATCACCCACGTGTCCGCGGATGCCGCGGACTGGATTGCCACGGTCGTCGCGGAGCGCTGCCCGCAGGCGGTGCGGGTGATGGACCCTCTCCCAGGCTCCGCCCGGGGGACCGGATCAGAAGATCTTCATGGCGTCGAGCTCTACCCCGCCGGGGTGGTTCGGGAAGGTGAAGTAGGTGTACTTCCCGACCGGGGTGTCGGGTTGCCACCTGTTGTCCGACTCGTACTGCACGACGTTGTTGCCCGTCGAGAATGCGTCGAGCCAGCAGGGGCCGCCGGTGCACTGCTGATTGTCCGGGAACGAGTAGGTCCCGGCGTTGGCGAAGCAGATCTCCTCGGCACGCGGGCTTTGGTTCTCCTGATGGAACCAGACCTGCAGGTAGTCACTGCTGTTGCAGAGGACGGCGTCGATAGCCGGTTTGGCGGTTTCCGCCGACGCGATTCCAGTGGGGGTGATTGCCAGCCCGACGGTCGCCAGGACGGCGACGAGAGCGGCCACGATCTTGTTCTTCAGGTGCGCCACGGGGGTCTCCCTCTAGTCCAGCACGAACGCGATGTCGTTGCCTTGGAGGTACGGCTGGCCGGACAAGCGCCGGCCAGCCGTACCTCCTCCAACAGGTCAGGCGGCAGACCGGATCAGAAGATCTTCATGGCGTCGAGCTCTACCCCGCCGGGGTGGTTCGGGAAGCCGAAGTAGGTGTACTTCCCGACCGGGGTGCTGGGCTGCCAGTTTTGGTCCGACTCGTACTGCACGACGTTGTTGCCCGTCGAGAATGCGTCGAGCCAACAGGGGCCGCCGCTGCACTGCGGGAACTGGAACGTGTACGTCCCGGCGTTGGCGAAGCAGATCTCCTCGGCGCGCGGGTTTTCGTACTCCTGATGGAACCAGACCTGCAGGTAGTCATTGCTACTGCAGGGGACGGTGCTGATAGCCGGTTTGGCGGTTGCCGCCGACGCGAATCCGGCGGGGGCGATTGCCAGCCCGACGGTCGCCAAGCCAGCGACGAGAGCAGACGTGATCTTGTTCTTCAGGTGCGCCACGGGGGTCTCCCTCTAGTCCAGCACGAACGCGATGCCGTCGCCTTGGACATACGCGGCCGGACGAACGCCGGCCACCGGTCACGCGAGGATCGGCCTGCCGACGGGCCCGGGTACCACCCCGCCGACGGTCCTACTGTGCGGCCACGGAGCATCTCATGTCTATTGACTGTTCCGTATGGGCTAATACGCTGCGTGTATCGCCCTGCCCACGGGAGTATCTGAGGTACTATCAGCACCCTGACAAGGGACCCATCCGAAATAATGTCCGAATTTCCGTCACCTCAGGTGCGCTTCGACCTGCGCCTGGTGTGGTACTTCACCGTCGTAGCCGAGTACCGGCATTTCCGCCGCGCCGACGAGGCACTGCACACCACCCAGCCGTCCCTGAGCCGGCAGATCCGCCGCCTTGAACAGCAGCTCGGCACCCGCCTGTTCGACGCACACCGCACGGCAACCACCTCACACCGGCGGGCGAGGTCTTCCTGCCCCTCGCCACCACGCTGCTGCACTGCGCCGACCAGGCCACGGCGAGTGCCCGGGCCGCCGCACGGCCGGACCGCATCACCGTCGGCTACACGCCGGGCCTCATCATCACGGCGGCCGTACGCGCACTGCGCCGGCATCACCCCGGCGCCGAGGCGGCGACCCGGCACCTGGCCGTGCCCGACCGGCCCCGGGCCCTGCTGGACCACCGCGTGGACGCCATGGTCACCCGGCTGCCGTTCGCGACCGGCGGCTTGGAGGTGACCCCCCTCTACGACGAACCCCGCGTCCTGATGGTGCCGTTGGACCACCGGCTGACCGGCCGGGAATCGGTCACCCTGGACGACATCGCCGACGAGCCCCTGCCCAAGGTGCGCGGTTGCGACCCGACGATGAGCGCCTTCTGGCGCATCGACCCCAGACCCGACGGGCTCCCGGCCTCCGACGGCCCCCTCGCCGAAACCACCGAGGACGTGATCGAACTCGCCGCCACCGGTCAGGCCGTGTTCATCACCGTCGCCGCCCGCCCAGTGCGCCCGGACCTCACCGCCATCCCACTGGAGGGCGTCGAGCCCGGCCGCGTCGTGCTCGCCACCCGGGCCCACGACCGCAACTCCCCACCGCAGACGTTGCAGACGTCATCGACCAGGAGATGATCCACCGACGGCTCGAAGATGTGGGTCCGGTCGCCGCGGCAGAGGCGACGGCCCGCCAGGCGGCGGACGTGGCGCTCCACCTCCACCTCGGGAAGATGCAGGTGCGGAACGCCGTCGAGGGGCTTGCCGAGCTCGCGGAGCAACGCGTCCAGAGCGAGCGCCAAGCCGACGCTGTGCGGGTATCCAACGAGGAGGAAGCCCGCATCGGCCACCCGGTGCAGGTGGTCGCGGACGATCGCGGTGATGATCTCGTCCGGGAGCAGTCTGCCGGAGTTCATAATCTCGGCGGCCCGGATCCCCAGCTCGGTGCCCTGGGCGAGGTGGGCACGCATGAGATCGCCGAAGGAGATCCGCGGCACTGCTAGAGCCTCAGCCAGCGCAGTGGCCGGGGCTTCCTGCCTGAACACTGGTGGTTGTAAGAGGACGACGCGCATCAGCCCATCATTCCTCAGCTGGACTTCGGCCTCAGGACCGGGGATGCCCCCATGTACGACGCGCCAGCGCCGGACCTGGTCCCGGGGCGAACACGCTGACCAGCGGTTCCACGTGGTTGTCCTGGATATCGACTGCGGCAAGGGCGTACCAGGCGCCGCCGGCGGCTGCGATCATTCCGGTGTTGGGAAGGACGGCGTTGGGGGCGGTCGCGTTCACCGGGTGTCCAGGTTGCCGGGCGGGGCGGTGAGACGGTTCTGATGACCACCAGCACATTCGAATGTGTTCGGGGTGCGGCGTCGCCCAGTGTTCACCCAGGAGGCTGACTCGCTCCGACTACCGGAGGGTGTGGCCGCTGCGTGCGGCGATGACGGAGGCGACCGCGGGGATGAGCGTCGTGAGTAGCGCGAGGATCTCAGGCGGGAGGCGGCGCGCCCGCGGGGGATTGCGGCTGCCTTGGGTGATGGGGGCCTGGTGGCGGCACCGGGGCTTCTTCTTGTTCTTGCGGGCCATGACCGTGATTCTCCTTCTTGCTGGGCGGTGGGCACGGCTGTGCCCGGCCGAGAGCGAGGGGTGGTGCGCGGTCGGGCGAGCCCCACACGGCGCTGAAAGGCCGCGGGCGCGGGTTGTGATCGCCTGCGCCGGCCACTGTGGAAGGCCTGTCGGGGAAGGCGGCGGACGCCTTCGCGGCCCGGGTACGAGCAACATGGTGGCCCGGGTCGTGCGGGGTGGCCGCACGACCCGGGAAGCGGTTCAGGTGGCGTTGACGAGTTCTTGGAGCTGGTCGGCGACCTCGCCGGTCGGCAGGCGGATCAGCCCGTAGTCGTCGTCGATGACGGCGGGACCGTCCGCGACGGCCTCGCGCAGCGCCCGGTCGGGGAGCGGGAGGTCGGGCATGGGCTGGCCGAGCCATGCCGAGTACTGGAGCAGCGGTGCCTCCGGCAGCGGGGGCTGCTGCGGTGTCCTGGTGGCGGTGGTGGCCCGGGCCGGGTTGCTCTCCAGCTCGCCTGCCTGCTGGAACCAGTGGTCGGCGTCGCGTAGCTCGCCGAGGCGGGCGTGGTGGAGGTAGAGGCAGTAGGCCGCGGTCGGGTTGTCCGCGCCGGCGGCGGCCTGCCACCAGAACTGGGCTTCGTGGGGTCGGTCGGTGAGGTGGAGCAGGCAGCCGAAGACCAGTTCTCCGCGGGGGTCGAGGCGTCGGCGGGTGACCAGGGCGTCCAGCCAGGCGGGTGCCCCGTTCTCGTTGATGACGATCGTGGACAGGTTGCTCAGGTCCCGGGCGGCGTGGTCGTGGAAGGTCAGTCCCGCGCGGTCCCGCACGGGGTCGGAGTTCTGGCCGGGCCGGGCGGGCGGGACGGTGCCGGGCTGGGCCGCGGCGCAGGGGCAGTAGCCGGTCGGCGGCTGCTGGCCGCGCCGGGCGGCGAGTTTGTCCGCGATCCGCCGGCGGCCGGCCTCGATGTCGTAGAGGGGCTGGGTTCCGGTCAGCAGACCGGGACCCTGGGGCAGGTGGTCGAGTGGGCTGAGCACATGAATCACTCCTGGTCGTCGTGCTTGATCGGGCCGGGGCGCAGGAGCCGGCGCGAGGCGAGTCGGGCTGCCAGCTTGGTTTTGGCCTGGCAGATGAGGGAGCGGATGGTGGCTGTCTCCACTCCCGTGACCGTGGCGATCCGGTTCACGCTGTAGCCCATGAGGTAGCGCAACACGATGACGTCGTGCTTGCTGCCGGACAGGCTGCGGATCGCGGCGGCGAGGGTGATGCCGTCCTCCAGGTCGGTGACGCTGGCGTCCAGGCCGTCCAGGAGGGATTTCACGTTCTCGCGCATCGCGTAGGCGAAGGCGGTCTTCTCGACCAGCACCAGGTGCTCGTCGCGGCGGACGCACTCGGCTTCCACGACGCGGCGCAGCAGGGCCCAGGCGTAGGCGGTGGGGTTGGGCTGGGCCAGTACATCGGTCCAGTGGTCGGCGAGGGCGGTGAAGACGTCGTCGACGAGTTCGAGGGCGAGGTCGTCGTCGGCGAGGTGGGCGGTGGCGTAGTCGAGGTAGGGCTGGGCGTGGAGTTCGTGGAAGCCGCGGAAGGGAACCGGCAGCGGGGCTCGGGTATTGGCGGCGTCGGCCGGCGGGGCGTCGCTCATTCAGGCCTCCCACGACGCGTCGGGGACAGCCTCACGCGACCAGCGGATGGGCCGGGGGTGACCGGCCGTGAGGGAGTGACCGGCGTGGCTGGAGGCCGGGGCGGTACGGCCGGGGTGCAGCGTGGTGCCGGCGGCGGGGGTCTGCGGCCGGGTGGCGATGGGCGTGGGATGGGAGGCGGAGAGTCGGATCGTCACGTGCTGGCTTCCTTTTGCCGGGTTTCGGGCGCTCCGTGACGTTCTGTGGGGGAGAACGGAGCGGTCTGGGTTCCCAGCATTCCGGTCCCATAATCGGATCGTTCACAGTAAGAGAGTGAACAAATACGGATGATGATCATCCAAGTTGTCGTCGCACTCCCCCGCACCCTGACGACACCCGGGCACGCGGCGGGTCGGCGCCTTCGCCACCGATGGGCCGACGGCAGGAGCTCCGTGTGGTCACACTCGTTGACTTTATCTGGGAATCTGGGAGATCGTGGAGTTCTCCAAGTCAAAGATAAATCTGGAGGGGCCCGCGTGAACCGCAGCACTCGCACCATCGAGATCGACGACGAGGTCTTCGCCTTCCTCCAGCAGCACAGCGAGCCCCTGGTGGACACCCCGAACGACGTCCTGCGTCGTCTGCTGCTCGGTGACGCCGAGCCCGCCGCCGGCGGGGGGATCGCCGAGCGGCGGGGAACCGGCGCGCTGATGCCGTTCATCGAGCGCGGCTGGCTGGCGCCGGGCTCTCAGCTGCGCCACACCAAGAAGCGCTCGGGCACCACCTACCTGGCGACGGTCACCGCGGACGGCTGGATCCGCATCGAGGACGACCAGGTCTTCGCCCTGCCCTCCCCCGCCCTGAAGGCCCAGGTCGGCACGGAGATCAGCGGCTGGGCGCAGTACGTCGTCAGCGCGACCGGCGAGACCCTCCAGGAGCTGCGCAGCCGGCTGCAGCAAGAGCAGAAGAGCGGATCCTGACCCGTCCGCGAACCGGAGGCGCGGGGGCAGGGACAGTTGGTCGCGGACTGCCTGGAGGTGCGGTGGGTGAGGGGGAGGCGGCGCCGGACATGCTGTCCGACGCCGAGAGCGACGCGGTGCTGGAAGGGGTGATCCTGCCGGCCTGGACCCGCCGCGCCGTGCGGCAGGACCGCCCGGTGGTCGTCGTTGTGGCCGGCCCGCCCGGCAGCGGGAAGACCGAGATCGCCGACCTCGTGCAGGCCTCGCTGGCCCGGCGCGGCGGCGCGGTGCGCATCGGCAGCGACCTGTACAAGAGCGCCCACCGCCACTACGCCCGCCTGCTTGCTCAGGACGTGCGTGGCGCGGGGGCGAAGGTGCGGGCGGACGTGCGGCGCTGGCAGGCCGGCGTCGAGGCGTACGTGCGCGCGCACGGCTTCGACGCGGTTGTCGAGAGCGCGCTGAGCGACCCGGAGGAGTTCCGGGCCAGTTCGCGGGCGTACCGGCGCGCTGGCCATCGGATCGAGGTCGTGGCCCTGGCCACGGCGCTGGCATGGAGCCAGCTCGGCGTCCTGGAGCGCTTCCTGGCCGAAGGCAGCAGCGGCCGGTACGTGTCCTGGGAGAACCAGGACGCCAGCGCGGCCGGTCTGGTGGAGAGCCTGGCCGTCATCGAGGCCGAGCACCTCGCCGACCGGGTCACCCTCGTGCGGCGCGGATTCGAGCCGCTGTACTGCAACGAGCTCGCGGGCGCGCGATGGGTCCATCCGACCGCCGCGGCGGCACGGCTGGTCGCGGCGCGGGCCAAGCCGTGGTCGGCCGCCCAGACGCAGGTCTTCAGACGGGAGTCCTCGCGGGCCGAAGTGCTCCTGCACTCCGACACCGTGCCGCCCGCACGCCGGCTGACGGTGCGGGCCGACGCCGAGCGGGCCTTCGCACTGTCCGAGCCGGTGCGCCGGATCGCCCAGCCGCGCCGTGAGCCGCCGGGTGTCGACTACCACCGGCTCTCCGTCGAGGAGCACCAGTGGATCTGGGAGAACCTGATCCTCGGCGACCTCGGGGAGATCACCGCGCACGAGCAGCCGGTCGCCGTGTACGTCATGGGGCAGCCGGGCGCCGGCAAGACCAGTGCCGCCCGGCTGGTGCTGCGCGCGCTGCGCCGGCGGCGGCCGACCTGGATCTCGGGCGACCACTTCAAATCCGCCCATCCCGACTACCGGCGGCTGCTGCGCGAACACCCCCGCACCGCGAGCGCACGGATCCGGGCGGACTACAAGGCGTGGCAGGCCCGGGCCGAGGAGTACGTCCGCAGCCGGGGCGGGGACGCCGTCATCGAGATCGCCCCCGGCAGCGCCGAAGAGTTCATCAGCAGCGCGGCCTCCTGGCGGCGCTCGCACCGTATCGAACTGCTGGTCCTTCAGGTGCGGCCCTCCGACAGCCGCCAGGGCACCGCGCTGCGCTACGCCGAGGTCAGCCGCAACGTCGCACCGGGCCGGTACACCAGCGCCGCCGGGCACAACCAGTGCCTGGGCGGCGTCCTGGACTCGGTCCGGGAGGCTGAGCAGCTGGCGCTGGCACACCACATCAGCCTCGTGCGCCGCGACGCCATTGCGACCTTCCGCAACGAACTCGACCCCGACGGCCGATGGGCCAGCCCCACCGGAGCCGCCCGGACGCTGGCAGCCGGGTGGGTACGGCCCTACACCGAGCAGGAGGCCCTGCACTTCCTCGCCAATCAGCGCCGGCTGCGCGCGGCACTGCCGCAGCACCGCGCCGAACTGGACGAGATCACCCGCCTGGCCTGGCCTCTGCTGCCACCCCACCTGCAGCCCGGACGCCTGGGCGCCACCCAGGTGACCGCATCCCTCCCCGCACCGCGCTACGCGCCCTCCGTGCCCCTCAGCTTGGCGTCGTAGACGGACGCGAGCAGGTGAAGCTCCGCCTCGGACGCCTCCGGCAGACGCCGAAGGTCGGCCGCGCACCCACCCCGCTCGGCCACCAGGCGGCTGACGAGCTCCAGATCGGGCTCCGGCCGCCGGCGCTCCGCGAGGATCTGCTCCCCGTACCAGGTGATCACCCGCACCGCCTCCTCCTCGACTCCCGCGAAGCTCACCCCTCGCGCGGCGGGATCCGCCGACACGGCGTCAGTACGGTCATCTGGGTCTTCGGGACTGTGCACGGTGAACCACCTCGCCCTCGACCCGCCGCTGCTCGGGAGCGATGGGCCCGCCCCCGACGGTCCGACCGGGCTCCCCCGGACGGCGGACCTGCCTTCCGGGGCGGGCGTCTTCGCAGGTGGGCGGCTTGCCTGGTGGTGAAATTTCTAGGATAAAAGCGAGCCTGCCTACCTCCCGGGCGAGCTGTCATCGTCGTTCTCGAGCGGGACCGAGCGCCGTGTGCGCCACCGCTCCGACAACCTCGGCAGCATCCATCAGGAGAAGACCCATGGCTGAAAGCATCCTGTCCAACACCCGTGTCGTCGTGGTCGGCGGCAGCTCCGGCATCGGCCGCGCGGTGGCCCGCCAGGCCGCCGCGGCCGGAGCGCGAGTCGTGGTCGGCTCGCGCTCCGAGGAGAAGCTCGCCGACACGGCCAAGGAGATCAACGGCATCACCACCGGCGTCATCGACGTCACCGACGAGGAGAGCGTGCGTGCCTTCTTCGCCGACCTGGACGTCATCGACCACCTGGTGCTCTGCCCCGGCGACATGGCGCCCGGCTCGGTCTACGAGGTGCCGCTCGAGGCGGTCCGCCGCTCGTTCGACACGAAGATCATCGGCCCGCTGCTCTGCATCCGGCACGCCGGGCGCAAGATCGCGCCCAGCGGCTCGATCGTGCTGCTCGCCGGCAGCGGCGGCTTCAAGCCCTACCCGGACCTGAGCGCGACGGCCGCCGCCAACACCGGCATCGGCGGCCTGGGCCGCTCGCTGGCCGTCGAGCTGGCGCCGATCCGGGTGAACGTCGTGGTGGCCGGCCTGATCGACACCCCACTGTGGGACTTCGTCCCGGCCGAGGCCAGGACGGGCCTGTTCGCCCAGACCGTGGCGAGCACCCCCGTCGGCCGGATCGGGCAGCCCGACGACGTCGCGCACACCGTGCTGCAGCTGTTGGAGAACACCTTCACCACCGGGGCGCTGAGCTTCGTGGACGGTGGCAGCACGCTCTGACCGCGCGCCCGATCGCCCTCCCAGCGGCGACCGGCGCCGACCCCACCGGCCCGGCCGCCGCTCCCGGTCAGGCCGGCCGGCCCGCCGCCACCAGGGCGCCGAACCGGTCGGTCAGCCCATCATCCCCCGTCGGCTGGTAGGCGATCAGGGTGGCGGCGGCGTCGGCCAACCGCAGCTTCACGTAACCGAGTTCGATCCGCCCGAGCACCGGGTGCCGGAAGAACTGCGTGGCGGGGCCGTGCGCCACCAGGTCCATCCGCTCCCACAGCTCGCGGAACTCCGCGCTCTCCGCCGCCAGTTGCTCGACCAGCTCGGCGTACTCCGGACGGGCCAGCTGGTCCGCCGACTGCCCGCGGAACAGCGCCACGACGTGCTCGGCGGCCTGCGGCCAGTCCGGGTAGAGATCGCGGAAGTCCGGATCGAAGGTGAGCAGCAGGTTGTTGCGGCGCTCCGGCGCCAGTTCGGCGAAGCCCGGCAGCAACGCGCAGTAGCCCTGATTCCAGGCCAGCACATCAAAGCGGTAGTTGGTGATACAGGCGGGCAACGGGTCCAACTGATCCAGAAAGGACAGGTACTGGCTGGCGATCTGCTCGCACCCGGCCGGCCACGGACCGGTCGGCGGCACCTCGCCAGCCAACCGGAACAGGTGCTGCGCCTCGACACCGTCCAGCTTGAGCACCTGGGCCAGGCTGCTCAGCACCTGACGGGAGACCTTGATCCGGCGCCCCTGCTCCAGCCAGGTGTACCAGCTGACGCTCACCCCGGCCAGCGCCGCCAACTCCTCGCGGCGCAGCCCCGGTGTCCGGCGGCGCCCGGTGGAGTACAGCACGCCAGCCGCCTCCGGACTGATCCGGGCCCTCCGGCTGCGCAGGAAGGCGGCGAGCTCCCGCCGCTGCTCCGTGGTTTCCACGACCCTTGTCCCCGTCTCCCTTGTACCCCGGCTGGCTGGGCTGCGCCGGGGGCGTGCTGAGTCCACGGTCAGGGTATCCGAGCCGCACAGCGCACCCTTGGGCCGAGGAGCCGGCGGTCCAGGGCGACCTGCGTGCGGGCGGTCGTGGTTGGGGGCACCCCAGGGATTTAGAACGGATCAGCGTAGGGGCGGGCCACTAGTACTACAGGGATAGATCTCGATTGGCGGGTGCGGCAGGATGTTCTGCTGTGAGTGCGCGAGGGCAGGTCGACGATGAGGTGACGGCGG
>NZ_JBVHLF010000144.1:0-10171 GCF_055559155.1 Kitasatospora sp. NPDC024654 | reverse complement strand
GGTACCTCACCCCACTCGAAACCCGAGCCAGACTGCAGCACGACTTCACCCCCGCAGCGTAGAAACCTGCTGTCCAAGATCAGGGGGAAACTTCAATCCGCTCCAAGGGCAGCTACTTGCACGCCCAGTACATGCGCCTCAAGCCGCGCCGCGGCCACGCCAAAGCGATCAAGGCGGTGGAGCACTCCATCGTGGTGGCGATCTACCACATGCTCGACCGCAACCAGCCCTATCACGACCTCGGTGCGGACTACTTCACCCGCCGCCGGTCACCAGAACACCAGGCCGCCCACCACCTGGCCAAGCTCCGCGAACTCGGCTACGACGTCACCGCCGAACCGCCTCCCGCCGCATAGCGATCACCCGCAGGAGGTTTTCACCTCAGAGTCATCCACGGCCACAAAGTAGCCACCAGTGCCGCATCAGACACCGCTCACGCCGTGCGACGCACCGTCCGGACGGCGATCTGGACGGCGCGCGGTATGCAGGCCGTGGTCCGCGGCGGCCACGTCCGGGTCGGCTTCCAGTGCCTGGACGACGCCGCCCCGGCCGATGAGTGTTCTCTGGCAGTCGTCCTCGACCGTTTGCCACATGGCTGGGTGTCGGTGACCGCGCGCCACAGCGCGTGGTGCCCAGCGAGGTGGGCGGATGCGGGTCCCGTGGCCTTCGTGACTCTTCCGGGCGGACGTTCAGCGGTGTGACGCTCATCGGTCAACGGCGTAGTCGCTCCGCGGTATCCGGCGTGCCCGGGTGTCAGGCGGATCCCGGAGCGCGCGACGTTGGCGCGGACACGGGAACCTTGACTGCCGCGACCTGCGGGTTCCGCCCGTCGGCCTTGGCATCGCACGGACGGTCGTTTTCGTGCATGGCGGGCCCTGGTTCGAGCGTGATGAGTCAGTAGGCGTCAACTGCCATACGAAATAGTCCGGTTGAGGTGAGATGGCCTCTGGCAACCAGCACCGCACAACGCACTTGGGGTCGGCATGGGCAAGGGGCACAGAGCGACGATGGCCCAAGGGAGCGGCGGGGACGCCTCACCGGCCGCCGAGGAGCGGTTCCGGGGGCTGCTGGAGGCGGCCCCGGACGCGATGGTCATCGTGGACGACACCGGAACGATGACGCTGGTGAACGCCCAGACCGAGGCGCTGTTCGGCTACCGGCGCGAGGAACTGCTGGGCCGGCCGGTGGAACTACTGATCCCGGGCCGGTTCCGCGCACACCACGCCCGCCATCGCAGCGACTACGCCGCCAACCGACAGGTACGACCCATGGGAGCAGGGCTGGACCTGCACGGACTGCGCAAGGACGGCACCGAGTTCCCCGTCGAGATCAGCCTCAGCCCCCTGGAAACCAGCGACGGCCTGCTGTTCTCCGCCGCCGTCCGCGACGTCAGCGACCGCAAGGCAGCTGAGGCGGAGCTGACCGCGCTGTACGAGCAGCAACGGCACATCGCCCTCACCCTCCAGCGCAGCCTGATGGGGACCCCGCCGGCCGTTCCGGGGCTCGCGGCCGCCCACCGCTACCGGCCCGCGACCCAGGGAGCCGGTGTCGGCGGCGACTGGTTCGATCTGATCCCCCTGGGCGCGGGCAGGGTCGGAATCCTCATCGGCGACGTCATGGGCCGCGGTCTGGAAGCCGCCGCCGTCATGGGGCAGCTGCGCTCAGCCGCCCACGCCCTGGCCACCACCGGCATGGAGCCGCGAGCGCTGATGCAGTCGCTGGAAACGGTCGTCGGCGACCTGGGGGTCCCCGATCAACTGGTTACCTGCTGCTACCTGGTCATCGCCCCCGAGACCAGGGAGGTGTCCGTCTGCTCGGCCGGGCATCTCCCGATCCTGGTCGCCGCCCCTGGCCACGGGGCGCACCTCCTGCCCGTGCCCGTGAGCGCGCCGCTGGGTGTGGGCGGCATCCCCCACCAGCAGACCTCCGTCGTCCTCGCACCCCACGCCCTGCTCGCCCTGTTCACCGACGGCCTGATCGAATCCCCCGGCTGCGACATCGAGCACCGCCTGAAAGCGCTCATCGACACCATCGACAGCGCCCCCGACGGTGGCGACCTGGAAGCCACGGCCGACCACATCCTGACCACCCTGCTCCCGCCCGGCCCCGGCTACGACGACGACGTCACACTCCTGTTGGCTCAGGTCCCGGCGGCCCCGTATGCCACGGCCGCGATCGAACTGCCCGCAGTGCCCACCTCCGCCTCAGGGGCACGCGCCTTCGTCGAGAAGGTCCTCACCGCCTGGGGCCACACCCACCTGGTCGACGACGCCCGGCTGCTGGCGTCCGAGGTGCTCACCAACGCCGTCCAGCACGGCCAGGGCCCCGTGCGCCTGCGTCTGCGCTGCCATCCCACCGAACTGGCCGTCGAGGTCACCGATCAGAGCCCTCACCTGCCGCACCCCCGACTCGCCGAAGCGGACGAGGAGTCCGGACGGGGGCTCACCCTGGTCGAGGCCCTCGCCCACCGCTGGGGGCCCGCCCCGCCGGCACGGGCAAGAGCACCTGGTTCACCCTGCCGCTGGACAAGGCCCCGCAGCCCGACACCAGATGACCTCGAGGGCGGTGACCCGGGCCCTGAGCTGCTCGGTGTCGTCGCAACCGCCGATGCCCACCTCGCGCCAGACCTGTTCGCCCAGGATCCCGCGGAGGCGGCGGTCGGCACCCGGGCCCGTGCCCGGGCGATGTCACCGGAAGCCACCGGCCGCTCGCGCCGCCACCGCACGCAGCGGTGCGGCCAGCGAGCCTCCGGGCTGCGCCGGAGGGAATGGCTTCCTGGACAGCCGCGGGACATGGTGACCGCCGTGGGACCTTCGTCCGCGCCGGGCACCGGACTTGCCGGCAAGGGAAGATGGCGGCTCCCAGCGGCGGCGGCCGCCCACCCCACTCGGGCGCAGGCCCTCGGCCCTGGCCCGGTCAGCCGGGACAGCCGGGGACGCTGCCGGGCGGGGCGCAGTTGTCGGGGATGTCGTGTCGTGCCTTCGACTGCTTCAGTGTCACGGTGGTGGCGGTGGTGATGCCGCCACCGTCCCGGGTGGCGGTGCCACCGCCGAAGTTGCCGATGCCGCCGCCGTTCGTGGCGGTGTTCTCGCGCACCGGTCATGAAGGCTCGGCGCGGGGCGCCGGCGGAGGCGATTGCCCCGACGAGCGTGCCGGTCAGGGCGCCGGGACGGGGCCGCCGGGCCGGAACCGCTCCACCCCGACGATGTGCCGCACCTTGACCGGGCGCACGATCACCGCGACCCGCTGCTCCCCCGGCATGATCCACTCGAAGCGCTCGCTGCCCAGGTACTTGCGGGCCAGCCGGTCCATCCGGTCGCGCGCCTCCTCGCCCTCGATGAAGCGGGCCACCACACCGCTGATCTGCACTCGGTCGAAGGGATCGGCGGCGTCCGCGTGCGAGAGGTAGACGCGCGGGTCGCGACGGAGGTTCTCCTCCTTCACCCGACCCACCGAGGTGTTGAACGTCAGCTCCCCCTCCCCCTCCAGATCCACCCACATCGGGCTGACCTGCGGGGCCCCGTCGGCGAACACGGTGCCGACGTACCAGATGTTGGGGGCTTGCAACCGGGCGCGGACGACTTCGTCGAAGGTCGCAGTCATCCCGGAAGGCTACCAACTTGATCGACGGGACGGCTCGGAGGAGCCGTGGACCTCCGGCGAACGGTCTCGCGCCCACGCCGCTCGGCATGACCCCAATCTACGTGCGCGGCGCACGCAGTTTTGGGTACTCTGCAGATTCGCGCTCGGCGCACGAAAATCGAGCAATCTCCGATCCGGGAACCCGTGTTCCCGACCCCTGTGAGGACCGCCATGCCCCCGCCTTCCGCGCCGACATCGCCGGCGCCCTGACCGACCTGCTCTTCACACCAGGCCTGGAGCCGTCCGAGGCCGTCGACCGGCACTTCGCCCCCGACGGGCGCTTCCGGCGCATCGAGGAGACCACCCTGATGCTGCGGGGCTCCGACAACGTCCGAAGCCTCGGCAGCGCCCGCTGACGCCGCGTCCTCACTGGAGCCCGCACCCATGTCCCGCACCAGAACCCGCCCGCACCACAACCTGACGTTCGCCGTCCTGCTGCTCGGCGTCGGCGCGTACTCGCTGCTGCAGTCGCTGGTGGTCCCGGCCCTACCGACCCTGACGGAGCACCTGCGCACCACCCAGTCCACCGCGACCTGGCTGATGACCGGCTACCTGCTGGCCGCCTCCGTGGCCACCCCGAACCTGGGCCGGATCGGTGACAAGGTCGGCAAGGAACGGATGCTGGTCGCCACCCTCGTGGCACTGGCCGCCGGATCCGCGATGGCCGGCGTCTCCCACTCCATCGGCCCGGTGATCGTCGCACGGGTCATCCAGGGCGCGGGCGGCGCCGTGGTGCCACTGGCGTTCGACATCATCCGTGACGAGTTCCCCGCCACGAAGGTCCGCGGCGCTGTCGGCGTCACGGCGGCACTGTCCGCCGTCGGCGTCGGACTGGGGCTGATCCTGGCCGGACCGATCGTCGACCACCTGGACTACCACTGGCTGTTCTGGGTGCCGGTGATCCTCGTCACAGCCGCCGCCGTCGCGACCTTCCTGTTCGTCCCCGAGTCGCCGGTGCGCACCCCGGGCCGGATCAGCTGGGGTGCCGCACTGCTGCTCTCCGTCTGGCTGGTGGCCCTGTGGTTGGCCGCCAGCGAGGGGCCGAGCTGGGGCTGGGGCTCGCTGCGGATCACGGGCCTATTGGCGGCCGCCGTGGTCTTCGCCGCCTACTGGGTCGCGGTCGAGCTGCGCTCGGACGCCCCGCTGATCGACATGCGGATGATGCGCATCCCGGCGGTGTGGACCGCCAACCTGGTCGCACCGCTCTTCGGCATCGGGCTGTACACCACGATGACCTTCCTGCCGCAGCTCGTACAGACCCCGAAGCGGCTCGCCGGCTACGGCTTCAGCGCGAGCGTGACCCAGTCCGGGATCTACATGATGCCGATGACCGGCGGCATGTTCGTCCTCGGCGTGCTGGCCGGGCCACTGGCCGCCCGCTTCGGCCCCAGGCGCGTGCTGGTCGCGGGCGGCCTGGTCACCATCGTCCCGTTCGGTATCCTGGCCGCGGCCCACGACCGCGGCTGGGAGGTCTAGACCGCCTCGGCCCTGGTCGGGGTCGGCCTCGGCCTCGCCTTCTCCGCCATGTCCGCCATCGTCGTCGAGGCCGTCCCACCGGCCCAGACCGGAGCGGCCAGCGGCATGAACGCCAACATCCGCACCATCGGCGGCGCGATCGGCAGCGCGGTGACGGCCAGTATCCTGTCCCCCGGGGTCACGGCCCTCCACCCGTTCCCCCACGACTCCGGTTACACCGGGGCCTTCTGGTTCCTGGCCAGCAGCGCCGTGCTCGCCGCCGCCGCGGCCCTCGCCGTCCCGGCGACCCAGCACGACCGGAGCGACCACGGCGCGGAATCGCCCCGGACCGGCACAGGACAGGGCAGTGGGCCCGGTACTGCCGACAGCGACGTCAACCAGCCTGCACCCGCAACCTGATGGCCCGGCGCGGCCGGCCGGCGAGGGTGACGCGCGCGGCGTCGGTGTAGGCGGGGACGCCGTTGGTGGCGATGTGCCGATGGAGTGCGCGTCGCCGGTCCGGGAGCCCATCGCCGCCATTGCCGGAACGTCGGTTCCCCGCACGTGATCTGCGGAAACGTGCGGAACAGGCACGAGGTCACCGGCCGGGGAGCGGGGCGGGGAATCACGCCAGCCAGCAAAGGGACTCGACGGGCCGCCGGCGGGCGGAACGGGCACCGGAGCCGGGCAGTGCCAGTGCTCCAGTGCGAGCAAATCGGTGAATGACGGTGCCTCATATCGGTTTCCGGCCAGGTTGACGATGTGTCCCTTTGGTGATGACCAGACGCATCCGCCCCCACTAGGGTCATTCCAGCTCCACAGACCGGCGCCGCACGGCCATCGTGCGGCGCTTCGTGGACCCGTCGATTGGACCGATGTGAAGTGAACATCAAGTACCGCCATCCGCTGGGCCGTTCATTGGTGGCCGCGACCCGGGGCCGGCTCGCCGACGCGGTGGGGGTGGTCGCGCTGCTGGTGGCCGCCCTCACCGGCACGGCCGCCGGCGCGGCCAGTGCGGCGCCCCTGGCGGCGCCGGTCGCCGCCGCCTCCCACGCGTCCGCCGGGTGGGTCTGTCCCGGCACGCCCATACCGCCGGGTTACGTGATCACCCTTCGCGCGCCGAACGGGTGCAACGGTGCCGGCTCCTGGTTCATGCAGCCCGTGAAGGACGGGATCTGGACCTGCGCCACCTCGCCGATCCCCCCCGGGCTACGTGATCACCCTCCACAATGCCGTCGGCTGCAGCGGCATCGACGCCTGGTTCCTGCAGCTGGCCCGCGACGGCCAGTGGACCTGCGCCACCTCGCCCATCCCCGCGGGTTACGTGCTGACCGGCCACAACAACGCCGGTTGCGGCAACATCGGCTCGTGGTTCATGCAACTGGCCCGCACCGGTGAGTACATGTGCCCCTACCAGCCCGTGCCGGCCGGCTTCCGCGCCGGTGCCGCCAACGCGAGCATGTGCAGCGGCCTCGGCGGCTGGCTCCTGGTCCGCGCCTGATCCGATCGGATCCACCGGAAGGCACCGCACACCACGTGGCGCCTTCCGGCGTCGCACACCCGTGTTCAACTCCGCCGGCCCCTGGCGACCACGGAGCCGCTTCGTCCCGGCTCCCTGCGGGCTCTTCGGGAGCTCGCTGCTGCCGGTCACGGCCGTCCACGCCTTCACCGGCCACCGGCGGTCCCAGGAACCGTGGTTGTGCACCGGAGGACCCGGTGTCCGGTCGTGGTCCAGCGGGCCCGGCCTGACGGGCGATGGCCGATCTGTCTCCGCGGAGGCACTCCGACACAGCGCACAAGGGCCCTTACGGGCAGCCGCGGAACAACGTACCGCGTGTCTGCCGCGCTCCCCGTCCACCCGTCCGACGGGTCGTCACAGACCGGATATCGCGCGGCTACACCGATGCCCTGAAGGTGGGGCAATCTACACCATCGAGTGTGCGTAATAGCGGAGTTCTGCAATTCGTCGGTGTGATGGTTCGCCGATTCCCTAAGGTCCCCGTCATGGCAACCACGGATATAGCACTCAAACAGGCAATGGCGATCGACGGCGCGCTCGGCGTGGCCCTCGTGGACACGGGCAGCGGCATGATGCTGGGAAGCGAGGGCGGCGGCAGGGACCTGGACCTCACGGTGGCCGCTGCGGGGAACACGGACGTGGTCCGGGCGAAAACCCGCACCATGGAGATGTTGGGCCTGGCCGAGAAGATCGAGGACATCCTGATCACCCTCACCGGCCAGTACCACCTGATCCGGCCGCTGACCTCCCGCAGCGGTGGTGGCCTGTTCCTCTACCTGGCGCTGGACCGGAAGCGTGCCAACCTCGCCATGGCAAGGCACCAGCTGAACAAGGTCGAGTCGGCGTTGGAGGTCTGATGCACCCCCCGCTGTACCAGGTCAAGGCCGAGTTCTTCCGAATGCTGGGGCACCCGGTCCGCATCCGGGTCCTGGAACTCCTCCAGGGCGGCCCACTGCCGGTGCGCCACCTGCTGGCCGACATCGGCATCGAGCCCTCCAGCCTCTCCCAACAGCTCACCGTCCTGAAACGCTCCGGCCTCGTCACCTCCACCCGGGAAGGCTCGACCGTCCTCTATGCACTGGCCGGCGGAGACGTCGCCGACCTCCTGCGCTCGGCTCGACGCATCCTCACCGTCCTCCTCGCCGACCGCGAGGGAATCCTGGAGCAACTGCGCCAGACGGACACCACGTCGGTCCCCGGCTGAGCTGAGGGACGGGGACCGGCACCGTGGCTGGCGCCGCGTTTCCAGTCCCCGCCGGTTCAAGCTGTGCACGGAACTCTCCACACACGGCTCTCCGACACCGTTCGCCAGTTGGCACGCGCCGTCACCCCGCACGCGCTACCGGTCAGGCGGCAGCGCCCGGAGTCGGCCCGGATCCATCGGGTGATCGCCGGCGGGGGTACCGCCGCACGAAGGGATGCCTTGCGGCCCGCGATGACGGAGTTCCCCAGAATCCAGCATGCAACGTCGGCAAGGCGTCTCGTCAGCCCAGTCCCCTCACGCTGTCTCGGCCGTCTCCGTCGTGTTCGACGAGCCGAATCCGATCGCGGGCGTGGGCCTGGTTCCGCCGGCCCGAGCGCGCCGGCCTGTCCGCCCCGGTCGGCGAGCGACCGCGCATCGCGGGCGCCGGCAGTGCCGGAGTCAATCCGGCTGCCCAGGCGATGACGCCCATCGCGGGGATGCGTGCCGGGGCCGGCCCGATCGACGACACCGACCGGCTCCCCCACGGCAGGTGAGTCGACTGCTCGCGGGGGTGCACACCGTCCCCGGCGGCAACGACGGCGGACCGGGGTGGACGGGACAGTCCCGTCACCGTCCACGAAGGGACTCACCCATGGCGGGACGCCACGCATCTCGCTCCTGCGGCCTGACCGGTCCAGAGCGCCCGGACCCTCATGGCCGGATTCCCCAGCCGGAGTTCAGTTGGCCCTCGATCAGGTGGAGTTGGTGTCGGGCGAGGGCAAGGTTGGCGCTCTTGCGATCCAGCGCGAGGTAGAGGAAGAGGTCGTTGCTGCTGGAGGATTTCAAGGGGCATATGAGTTGGTAGTAACTGGTGGTGGTGATCAGGATGTCTTCGATCGTGCCGGCCAGGCCCAGCATCCGCATGGTGCGCATCTTGGCGCGGAGCAGCTCGGAGTTCCCGGCCGCGGCGATGGTGAGGTCGAATTCCTCGCTGCCGCCCAGGGTGCCCAGAGTGGTGCCATTGCCGGCGTCCACGAGAGCCATGCCGATCGCCCCCTCGAACAGCAGCATGGCTTTCCTGAGTGCAACGTCTGTGTGTGCCATGACCATGGACGCTAGGCGATGGGCCACCCCTGGAGTCGGTGACTTTCAGAGTTCTGCAATCCATCGATCTGGTGGCGCGGCTTGCCACCGGCCCTCGGGTCCGGCGCACCCGGCAGATCTGACCCGGATCGCCGGGGCAGGGCGGTCACCGTGCAGGACGTGCTCCCGCCGGGGGCTGGCCGCCGCCGGCCCCAACGGCCCCGGCGGTAGTAACGGTCGATGAAGAGTGACCCCTTCCGTGATCAAGTGATCAGGCCGGCTCCATGGGAGTCAGGAGGAAGAGGTGATTGGCGTGGAGGACTGGGCAACGATCCGAGCATGCCGTGAAGCAGGTGCTCGGCCGCGAGGATGGAGCCCATGCGGAGTCCAACCCCGAACACCCCGTGAGCAACGGCAGGCGTAGCCCCGGGGTGATCAGGGAACGGCGCCGTCGCCGAAGGTGACCACCGGATGCTCACGCCGCCCGGGCCACCGACTTGCTCGTGATCGGCTTCTTCTTCTCCGGACGGGTAGCAGGCACGGTCTGATGCAACGTCGGAGATGAGCCGGGGGTTCGGTGACGGGCAGAGAGATCGCGGTCTGGTACGTGTTCGCGTGGGCGGTCCGCAAAGCGAAGCGGGTGACCGGCCCGGCGGACGCGGAGGTCGACCGCGCCCTGGACGCCGGGATGGACCTGCTCCACGATCTGGTCAGCCGCAAGCTGGGCGAGGCCCCCGCGCTCAAGAAGCTGGCCGAGGAGGCCGAGGCTGGGCAGGACGCGCCGAGCGACCGCACCCGGCGGCGGGTGCAGGAGGCGCTGGAGGAAGGCGCAGAGCGGGATCCTGACTTCGGCCAGGCACTGGACCGCGCGGTGCGGCAACTGCAGGCCCTGTCCCCCAGCACCGGCGGAGTATCGGTGGGAGACGACGGTGCGGCCGTCGGCGGGGACGGGCACGTCCGCCACCTCGGTCCGGACGTACAGGTGGTGCCCCTGGAATCCGAAGCCCAGCGCACCGCCTCGACCACGGTGTTTTCCACCATCAGGGTACGCTTCCATATGCTGAAGGCAGGCACGCCGTCTCTCTGCTTGAGAGAACTTGGGCTTCGACACCTCAAGGATCACAGAGGACGGCGTGTTTCACGTCCAGCCGTAGATCAGCGCACCCACACATGCGGCAGGAGAGCCCCTTTTTAGGGCTCTTCGCTCGCATGTGTGGGTCGGTTCGTGTCATGAGATAACGAACGCCGCACCCTGCGTAGGTTTCTGATTGTGATGATCAAGAACCTGC
>NZ_JBVHLF010000143.1:0-10268 GCF_055559155.1 Kitasatospora sp. NPDC024654 | reverse complement strand
GCAGTACCGCACGGAGCTGCTCAACGGCTTCATCCGCGAGACCGGCCTGATCTTCACCTCGCCCTGACATCACCCCGAACCGCAAGCCTCAGTACCGAAGCCTTGCACGGAGCGACCTGGCAGTGAGGTAGTGCACCCAGCAATGGCTGGAATTTGACCAGGACCCATCATCGGGAGTGCGCGGTGCACAACCTTCTGGGTCCGCCCCTCGGTCCGGAACGCGGCGGACCCGCCGACAGCAGACACCCCATCAGTCGCTCGCGGCCACGCCCGCGGGGTCACGACACTGGGGTCGACTGGCCGCAGACGGTGGGCAAGTGGCTTCGCCCCTCCGCACAGACCAGCACGATCCGGCACCGCTGGGCCAGCGCCTGCGCGGACGTCGCCCGCCGAGACCAGCGCACCAGAGTCTCGCGCTTGTCATCGGTCAATATCAGCTCGGCCATCAGCCGTCCCATGCGCGCCCTGCCGACAAGACTGCACATATTCATCGAACTTCAGGCGCGGGATACGGGGAAAGTGCTGGCGGATTCGTCATGGACACGGCGCGTTAGCTGAAGTGAATGGTGGTCATCTTTGCTTCAATATCAGTTGACATGCCCTGGTGTGAGCACGCATGCTGACTGCCACTTGGACCGGAGCTGACCGACTGTCTCGGAGTCTTCATGACCCACACGCCTGATTCGCCGCCGGTGCAGCACCTCCCGCGCCCGAGCGTCCACGGGGAGTCCGGTGAATTCGGCGAACTCGTCGGACGTGACACGGAGATCGCCGATCTTCTAGGGCTGCTGAGCGCTGACGGTACGCCGGGCGTCCTCCTCTACGGTCCGCCCGGAGTCGGCAAGAGCCGGCTCGCGGAGGCGGTCGCCACCGCCCACCACGGGCGGACCGGCACCCCGCCCGCCGTCCTCGACGGGCTGGAGGCCTGGGAGCCGGAGCGTCGGCGTGCCGCCCTGGCCGAGGCCGCGGCGAGCGGGCGGCGCGTGCTGGCCACCGCGCGGACCCGGCAGGCCGCGCGGGGCCTGACTCCCTACGAGGTCGGGCCGTTGCGCGTGCCCTACGACTGCTCCGCGCTCGACCTCGACGAGTTGGCGGCCGTCCCGGCCGTGGAGCTCTACCTGGACCGGTTAGCCGCGGTCAACCCTGACATCCGGCTCGACCGGCACAACCAGTACGCCATCGCGCGCACCTGCGCCGATCTGCGGGGGATGCCCGACGCGCTCTGCCGGGTCGCCCGGGTCGCCGCCGTGGAAGGGCCCGAGGTGGTCGCGGCCGCCGTGGCACGGGCCGACGCGGGCGCTCCGGCCGGTCCCGCCAGTCTGGCAAGTTCGGCCGGTCCGGCAAGTGCGAGCGGTTCCACAGGCCCCGGCGGAGCCTTCGACGCCGCCGCCGCGAGCCCCCGACGCCAGCCCGGGCCGGGGCCGCTGGAGCGGCGGTTGCTCGCGCACGCCCGCCTGTTCAGCGGGGGCTGCGGTTCGGAGGCGCTGCGCGAGGTCGCCCAGGTGGCCCCGGAGGAGTTCGCCGGCGCAGTGGCGAGCCTGGTCAGCCGGCGCCTGCTGCTGCTGTCGGCCCAGCCGTCGGGGCTGCTCGGTGGACTGTCCCGGGTGCGGCTTCACCTGCCGTGGGGCGCCGGCGACATCGGGCCCGAACCGGGAGCCGACCGGCGCGCGGCCCGGCTTGCCCACGCCCGCTACTACGCCCTGCTGGCCCGGGCGGCCAGCAGGCGGCTGGTCGAGGGCGGGGGCGGTGGCCAGGGATCGGGCGTGGCGGCCTGGCACAGCGAGGAGCGCAACATCCGGGTCGCGCTCGACACCCTGCTCGCCGAGGGCCAGGTCGCGCAGGCCCTGGACCTGGCCGAGGACGCCTTCGCCTACGGCCGCGTGACCGGTGTGTTCGTGCCGCGGCCGGCGCAGCTGACCGCGGCGCACTCTGCCGCGGCGCCGGAGGACCTGAGCCGCTCGGCCCTGCTGCTGGCCGAGTCCCTGCTGCGGGTGGGCGAGCACCGGGCGGCGGCCCCCCTGCTGGCGCGGGCCGGGGACGCGCGGCCGGAGCAGGACGGGCAGGAGCAGAACCGGCAGGCCGTGCGCCGGCTGTGGTTGCGCGGCGTCGCCGACTTCCGGAACGACCCGTGCGGCGCCACCGAGGTGCTGACCAGGGCCGCCGAGGGCGGCACGGCCGCCGGTCATCGGCACGAGGCCGATCGGATCTCGCTGGACGCGGCGCTGGCGGAGCTCCTCCGGGGCCGGGTGGCGGCCGCCGCCGACCTGGCCGCGAGGACGCTCTCCAGCGCGCTGGGCCGGCAGGACGCCCTGGTCGCGGGCAGCGCGCTGCTGCACCTCGGCGTCGTCGCGGCCGTCGAAGGTGACCCGGTGGCCGCCCAGGACTTCCAGCGGCAGGCGATGGCACAGCTGCGCGCCGCCGGCGCGCCGGCCGTCCTCGGCGCCCACCTCGCCATCGCGGGCAACTCTCTGCTGCCGTGCGGCGACGCACGCACGGCCGCCGTGGTCGCCGTGCTGGCCGGGTTCCGGACCCATCGCGGGCAGCTGCTCGGTGAGCCCACCGAGCCCTGCTTCACGGTCGGCCGGATCGAGGAGCACCTGCGGCCGCTGCTGGGCGAGGAGGACTTCCTGGCCGCGCTGCGACAGGGGGCGGGGACCCCGTTCGACGGGATGGTGGAGAGATTGGCGGTCGCGTACCGCCCGCGCGCGGACGCCCGCCCGGCGGCCGGCACCGTCGCGGTGGCCGGCGCCGCCGCCGGCGGCGAACCCTACGGCGGCGTCGTTCTGACGCCTCGGCAGGCAGAAATCAGCCTGCTGGTCGCCGATGGCCTGAGCAATCGTCAGATCGCCCGGCGCCTGGAGATCTCGGAGTGGACCGTCGTGAACCACCTGCGCGAGATCATGAAGCGGCTCGGCTGTTCCTCGCGGGTCCACGTGGTCCGCTGGGTGCACGCCACGCCGCGTCCCCTGCCGGCCATGGCGCTGGCCGGACCCGCGCGCCCCTGACGCCTCTCGGTCCGGACCCGACACCCGTGCGGGCCCGGAGCGGCACCGGTGTGCCGTTCCGGGCCTGCACGGAGACCAGCCGACCGACCTCCCGCGGCGCCTGCCCGAGCGCTGCACGAGGCCGCGGCTGTCACTTCTGGTGACGCTGGTGCCAGATGCTGTACATGATGAGGCTGACGGACACGGCCGGCGAGAGAATCGACTCGGTGGTCGCCTGTGTGGTGATGTCCACCGCCTTCACCGCGGAGTTCGGGGTGGTGTAGGCGGCGTAACCGCCCATCAGCTCTTCTTCGCGTTCGCGCATGACGAGGTTCCTCCATGGAGAGATTGGGACGGGAGGGTGCCCCGGCGATCCGGTGGACGTCCTGCGGACCTCCGCCGGGATCCCGGTGGGCTGAATTCAACCGGCCGGCCCGAACCCGCCGCCATGGCAAGGACGTGCTACCCCGGCCCGGGGTGGACGGGCGAATTCCTGCCGGTGGTCGCCCGCGGACCGGACTGCCTACGGTGACCGGCATGGCAGCAGTGACGAGCTCGGTTCGGACCAAGCAACCCCCCGGCGCGGTCGAGCCGACCCCCCTCGACGAGGTACCCGAAGTGCGCGCCGCGCTGGCCCGGTTGGGCCTCGGGCCGCTCTTGGCGGACGGGCTGGTGGGTCATCCCGGGCGCAACGACAACTGGGGTGGAACCACCGGGGACGGCCGCGAGGTCTTCGTCAAGCGCCTCAACGGGGATGACCGGGACGAGGCCCTCGCCCGCTTCGACCGCCTGAGCGCCTGCCAGGAGCTGCTCTCCCGCGCGGACGGGCTCAGCTGGCGGACGCCGCGGCTGATCGGTGCCGACCGGGAAGCCCTGGTGCTGGTCTACGAGCGGATCCCGGAGGCGGTCGCCGGACACCGGCTGGCCGACGGCGGCGAGTTCGACGAGAACCTCGCCCACCGCGCCGGCCGCGCCGTGGCCGAACTGCACGGACTCGAGCGGCAGTTGCCCGACCCGTCGGAAACGCCCGAGACCTTCTCGCGGCTGATCGCCCTGCCCCTGGAGCAGTACGTCACGGGAACCGCCGCCGAACTCGAGGTGTGGGGGCTGTTGCAGCGCGACCGCAAGCTGGGCGCGGCTCTGGACACCTTGCGCGGGCTGTCCGCAGAAGCACCCCGGGTGCCCGGACACGGCGATCTCCGGCTGGACCAGTTCCTGCTCTGCGACGGGGAGTTGTACCTCACCGACTGGGAGGAGTTCGGGCCCGACGACGGGGCGCGCGACGTCGGCGGCTTCGTCGGTGAGTGGCTGCATCGCTCGGCCTGGCGGATGTTCACCGAACTCGATTCCGAGGCCGCGGGCCGGGCCGGCGACGCCCATGGCTCCATCGTCCGCAGCGGTACGGCCCAACTGGCCGCCGTGCGACCGCAGATCAGCGCGTTCTGGCGCGGCTACCGGCAGACCCGGACCGAACTCGACCCCCGGTTCGCCGAACGCGTGGTCGCGTTCGCCGGCTGGCACCTGTACGAACGCGTGCTGGCGGCGGCCGCCCACGCGCCCGCGCTCACCGCCGTGCACCGCGGGATCGCCGGCGTGGGACGGTCCGCGGTGCTCCGCCCGGCCGCCTTCGTCGAGACCGTCGGACTGGTGAGTGAGTGATGACCGTACCCGGATCCGCCCCGCTGCCGGTCGCCCTGCACGCCGCCCTGACCGAACTGACCGTGCACGACGGCGAGCCGGCCGTCTCGATCGGCGGCCGGAAGGTCGCTGCGGGCTCCCGCCAGGAGCTGCGTCGGGCCCTGACCGACGCGCTGTACGAGGAGTGGCACACCGGTGCGGCGCCGCGCGGCGGACCGGGCCGGATGCCCCGGCGCAGCCCCGCCTTCGAAGCGCGGCTGACCGCCGCAACCCCGCACACCGAGTCCCCGACCGACGCCGTGCTCGTCGGCACTCCGGACGGCGGCCGGCTCGTCGCCGAGGTCGGCGCGGTCCGGATCCGGGTGCCCCTCGGCGCCGTGCGCGGTCCGGAACCACTGGTGCCGGGCACGTGGGTGACGCTCGCGCTGCCCGCCGTCCGCCCAGCGCTTTCACCCGGGTTCCTGCTGGTCACCGGGCCGGACGGGCCGCCGCGGGACGCTCGCGAGGTGCTGCGGCTGTACCTGCACGTGGGTCGACCGGAGGACGCGCCGGCGGTGTGGCACGGCGTCCTTCGACAGCTCGCCGCCCTGCGGCTCCCGTACCAGGCGAAGGTGCTGTCCCGGCCGGAGTCCTACCCGAGGCGCGACGCGATCGTCGTTTACCTGGGCGAGCGGGCCGCACCCCTGGTCGGGGCGCTCGCGGACGCGCTGGCCGGTCTGCCCGGGATCGCCCCGGCCACCTCCGTGCTGGCCCGCCGCCTGGCCCCCGGGCTGGCGGCCGCCTGGGACCCGCGCGATCCGCGGCCGGGCGAACCGGAGTTGAGCTTCGGCCGGCACCGCGCCCACGCCGTCGCGGAGGGCGTCCTGCGCCACGCCGCCGATCCCGCCGGTACCGACCTGCCCGGAGCGGTCGCGCGGGCGCTGTGGGAGGCCGGAGCGGACCCCGCGGAACCCGCGCGTAACCTAGCCTCCCCGCCGCTGCCCGGCGACGAGTGAGCGCCCCGAGTCCCGACGTCGACCCCGACGTCGACCCCGCCGACCCTCGACGAACCCCGACGACACCTCGGCCCGGCAGCCGCCCGGCCCGGCCCGAGGAAGCGAGCCGCACCGGTGAGGAAACGAGCATGACCACCGACCGACGCATCTCCGTCCTTTACCCGTTCCTGGTGAGCGACCCCGACGCGCTGCGCCCGCTCGCGGACCTGGTCCGGCGCGGCGCGGCGGACCGGCTGTGGCTGGGGCAGTCATCGCTGGTGGAGAGCCACCAGGTGCTGGCCTTCCTGGCCGGCGCCGGATACCGCATCCCGGTCGGGATCGGCGTGGCGCTCGCCGCGCTGCGCCACCCCTTCGACGCCGCGCTGCAAGCCCGTTCACTGGCACGGCTGACGGGCCGGCCACCGGTGATCGGCTACGGCGCCGCCGAGCCCGGATTCGTCACCGGCCTGCTCGGCGCCCCGTACGCCAAGCCGGCGTCCGCGATGGCGGAGTACATCGGCATCGTCCGGTCCCTGCTGCGGGACGGCTCGGCCCGGCACGCCGGCCCGCTGTTCCACGCCGACCTGGACCTGCCCCCGCTGGACGTGCCGCTGCCGCAGATCGGGGCCGGCGTGCTGCGCCCCGGGATGGCCCGGGCGGCCGGCCGGGTCGCGGACGCGGCGCTCACCTGGATGACACCGGCCCCGTATGTGCGGGACGTTCTGGTCCCCGCCCTGGACGCCGGCGCGGCCGGCACCCGGCCCCGGCCACGGGTGGTGACCTTCGTCCACACTGCCGTGGCGCGCCCGGGGCGCAACCCGATGGTCCTGGCCCAGCACGGCGCGACCGGGCACCTGACCGCCCCGCACTACGCGGACATGCTGCGCCGCGCCGGCCTCGACATCGACCCCCGCGATCCGGTCGCCGGCGCCAGGGAACTGGTCGACGAAGGCGTCTTCGTCCACGGCACGCCCGAGCGGGTGGCCGCCGAGCTGCGGCACTACCTGGAGTCCGGGGTGGACGAGGTGGTCCTCAACCCGGTCGCCGTCGGCCTGGCGCACGGGATCGACGAGGCGTACCGCGACCTGCGCGACATCCTCTCGGCCTGCGCCTGACCCGCCGCCCGGGCCCTGCCTGCCAACCGCCTCACCCGCCAACCCGCCTCACCCGCCAACCCGCCTCACCCGCCAACCGGCCCGACCCGCCGTCCGCGACCCGACCGGCAACCGGTCCGACTCCCCGTCCACGACCGACCGCATCCGCCATCACCTAGGAGTCCGATGCCCACCGCCGCCCGCGGCGCTCGAGGGACGAGCCTCGTCGCCGACCAGCTCCGCCGCCACGGCCTGCGGGCCGGGATCGCCTTCCTGCTGATCCTGGCCTCGTCGGCCGCCACGCTGCTGTTGCCCCTGCAGGTCCGCGACGTGGTGACCGACCTGGGCCGGCACCGCTCCGCGCTCGTGGACGTGCTGGAGTTCGGCGCGCTCGCGGTGGGCGCGGCGGTGACCGCCGCCTGGGGCTCGTTCGTCCTGGAGCAGATCGGCGAGTGGACGATCCTGGAGACCCGCCGGCGCCTGGTGCGCCACAGCCTGCGCCTGCCGCTACTCGACCTGCGCCGGCTGGGCACCGGAGACGTCACCGCGCGGGTCACCACCGATGCGAACCAGCTGCGCTCGGTGGTGGACACGGGCGTCACCACCATGCCTGCCTCGGCCCTCGTGGTGGTGGTCTCGCTGGTCCTCATGGCCATGCTCGACTGGGTGCTGCTGACCATCGTGGCGGTGACCTTCCTGCTGGCGGGCCTGGCGATCGGGGTCTTCGTCCATGGCGTGCGCAGGGGCACCGAGGCCCAGCAGGAGGCCATGGGCGAGCTGTCCCAGCGCCTCACCTCGGCGTTGGCCTCGATCACGATGATCAAGGCCAACCGGGCGGAGGAGCGGATCGGGGAGCACATCGTGGGGGCGGCGGAGGCCGCCGCCCGGGCGTCCGTGGCGGCGGACCGCTCGATGGCCTTCATCAGCCCGCTGATGGGGCTCGGGCAGCAGGTCGCGATCGTCGGCGTGCTGGCCGGCAGCGGCGCCCGGCTGGCGTCCGGCGCGCTGCACCCGGCCGACTTCGTGGCGTTCATGATGTACCTGTTCGAGCTGATCAGCCCGCTCACGGTGCTTGCCGCCGGCCTCGGCCGCCTGCAGGCGGGCCTGGCCGCGAAGACCCGGATCCGCTCCGTCCTGGAGCTGCCCACCGAGGCGCCCGGTCCGGCCGCGGAACCCGTCCCGGCGCCCGGCGCCCCCGTGCTGCGCCTGCACGCCCTGGCCGGCGGATACGGCGACCAACCGGTGCTGCACGATGTGAGCCTGACGATTCCGGCCCGCGGCCTGACCGCGATCGTCGGGCCGTCCGGCGCCGGGAAGTCCACCGTGCTGGGCATGGTGGAACGCCTGCTGCTGCCCGATGAGGGGAGTGTCGAACTGCACGGGACCGACGTCACCGGCTGGCCATTGAGCTCGCTGCGCCGCCGGATCGCCTACGTGGACCAGGCGTTCACCCTGCTCGACGGAACCGTGCGGGAGAACCTGACGCTCGGCTGCGACCGGCCCGTTTCGGACGAGGACCTGCACGGAGCCCTCGCCCAGGTGGGCATGGTGGACTGCGTCCTGGCGCTGCCGCAGGGGCTGGACACCACGATGGGCGCGGAAGTCGACCTCTCCGGCGGTCAGCGCCAGCGCCTGGCCCTCGCCCGGGCGCTGCTGCAGGACGCCGAGGTGCTGCTGCTCGACGAACCGACCTCGCAACTCGACGGTGTCAACGAACAGTTGCTCCGGCAGGCGGTCGACCGGACGGCCCGGGAGCACGCCGTGGTGGTGGTCGCCCACCGGTTGTCCACGGTGCGGCACGCCGACCGGATCGTTTTCCTGCAGGACGGCCGGGTGCGTGGGATGGGGCCGCACGAGGAGCTGCTGGCCGGCTGCGCCGGCTACCGCGAGCTGGTGGCGGGCCAGGCCGGCCGGGCAGAGAGCGAGCCGGGCGGGACCGACCGGGCCGGGACCACCCCAGCTGTCGCGGCGCTGGCGTGACGAGCCTCAGGGCTGCTCGGGGGCGGGTACGGCCCCCGGGACCGCTCAGCGGCCCAGGACGGCACCGCCGTTGAGGCCCGCGCCAGCTCCCGGGTGATCGCCCTGCCGATCCCCGTACCGCTGTCGGACACCACCGCGCGTCGGTCCCGCACCTTGTTCTCCGCTTTCGGCTGCCCGTTCTGGGATGTGACCGCTGAATTAGGAAGAGTTGCGCAGAGAGTATGGACGAGGTCACGGTTCAGGCAGAGCCGGAGGCGCGGATGCGTGCGGGCCGCACAGGTGCCGCCCTCCTGGTCCGAGCCGGAGTCCGCTTCGAACGCGGCCACCTCGTCGATCGCCCCGAGATCCCCGCGACACGAACGGCCTCAAACCGATCCACCGTATTCACGATTGCTCCGGGTGAATGTCAGCCCTGAATCCACCGAACAGGAGACGGAGCGATCTCGGTGTCGTCTGCGGCCTGCTGTGCCGGTGCGGCGGGCTTCGGCACGGACGGTTCGGGCAGGGTCCGGAACAGCAGCCAGGCCAGGGCGGGCATCGCGACCAGTGGGGCCAGGGCCGTTCGCAGGGAGGTCGCGTCGGCGAGAGTGCCGACAAGGGGGCTGGCGACGCCACCGACGCTGACGGCCAGTCCGAGCGTGACACCGCTGGCAGTGCCGACCCGCGTGGGCAGGTAGTCCTGGCCGAGGGTGACCTGCAGTGAGAACGGGATGTAGAGGCCGACCGAGGTCAGGACCACGAACAGGTAGATCGCCGGGCCGGGCACGAACACGATCCCCGCAACGGCGAAGACGGTCATCAGGTACGACCTGCGCACGGCGGTGACCCGGTCCCAGCGGTTGGCCAGGTTACCGCCCAGCACGGTGCCCACCGCGCCCCCGAGGTAGAGCAGGAACAGCGCGGCGGTGCCCGCTGCCGTGCCGCCTCCCGTGCGCTGCCGCGCGTAGAACGAGATGAACGTGCTCAGACCAATGAAAACGATGGACCGGCAGATCACGGCCAGCAAGAGCTTCACGAAGGAGAACGCGTCGTCGGTCCCCCTCCGCACGGCGGCGCCGGGACTGCCGGGTGCCGTCTTCTCCAGTGCGCGCAGAACGGGCAGGCACAGCACACTGCCCGCGAGGGCCGGCACCACGAGAAACGGTGTGAGCCGCAGACCACCGGTGGCGATCACGGCGGAGGCCATGATGGGCGCCAGGGCGAAGCCGATGTTGCCGCCAGCAGAGAACCAGCTCATCGCGGTGTGGCCCCCGTTGCTGGCCGTCCGCGCGACGCGGGCGGACTCGGGGTGATATGCGGCGACCCCGATCCCGGAGACGGCGACGAAGGCCAGCGTGAGCGCGTAGTTGCCGCCGAGGCCGCTCAGGGCGATCCCCACCCCTGCGAGGAGCGTGCTCAGCGGGAGCAACCAGGGCATCGCCCACCGGTCGGTGAACGCACCGAACAGCGGTTGTGCCACCGCGGACAACAACGACGCGGCCAGCACGATGCCCGAGGCGGCGGCGTACTCAGGTTGAACTGACAGTGTCTTCAGGGCTACTGACTGTCCATGATCCCTGCGGTATGCCGTAGGGATGAGGTATGCGCAGGCGGGTGGG
>NZ_JBVHLF010000142.1:0-10704 GCF_055559155.1 Kitasatospora sp. NPDC024654 | reverse complement strand
CCCCCCCCCCCCCCCCCCCCCCCCCCCCCCCCCCCCCCCCCCCCCCCCCCCCCCCCCCCCCCCCCCCCCCCCCCCCCCCCCCCCCCCCCCCCCCTTCCCCCCCCCCCCCCCCCCCCCCCCCCCCCCCCCCCCCCCCCCCCCCCCCCCCCCCCCCCCCCCCCCCCCCCCCCCCCCCGGTGCCGGTGCTGGCCGGCTTGGGGCTGGATGCCGCCGCGGGGCGGGCCGCAGCCCATGATCCCGGCAGTATGGGGCTGGTCAGGCCGGTGCCGACCACCGAGGCGCACTGGGGCGAGATCGTGCGGGTGCTCGGCAGGCCGGGCCACCTCATCCGCGGGATCTACCACCACACGCCCTTCCCGCGGCACGACCTGCGCGTGGCCTGCCGCAGCGTTGCCGTCACCCCCGGGCTCGCGCTGGGTGCGCACGTCTCCTTCGCCCGGTACGACGACGGCAGCACGCTGATGATGGGCGATCTGGTGGTGACCGAGGTCGAGCTGTCGGCGATGACCGACGCCCTGCAGGCCCACGGGATCGCCCAGACCGCCATCCACAAGCACCTGCCGTCACACCGGCCCGACCTCTGGTGGACCCATGTCTGTGCGCACGGCCATGATGCCGTGGCGCTCGCCCGCGGGCTGCGGAGCGCGCTCGACCGTACCGGCACTCCGCCGCCGCACCCTCCTCGACCGCACCGGCCCCTCGATCTGGACACCGCCGGCATCGACGCCGCGCTGGGTGCCAAGGGCACGAGCGGCGACGACGTCTATACGTGTGTCTTCGTCCGCCGCGAGACCGTGAGCGACGAGGGGCACGTCCTGCCGGCCGGCCTGGGCGCGACTTCGGCCTTCAACTTCCAACAGCTCGGCAGGGGCCGGGCCGCGCTCAGCGGCGACCTCTGCATGGTCGCCGCCGAGGTCCAGAAGGTCCTCACGGCGCTACGGCGGGGCGGCATCGAACTCGTCGAACTCCACAACCACGGTCTGACGGACGAACCGCGCCTCTTCTTCACCCACATCTGGTCGGTGGGCGACGCCGTGGAGCTGGCCAGAGCGGTCCGTTCCGCGGTCGCCGTCACCAACGTGGTACCGGCCTCCATCTGATCTGATCGGCGGCCGGCGCAGGTCTTCCCCGTCGTGCCCGACGAACGCGACTGGACGACGAGCGCGCACCAGGTTCCCGCCCCCGCGCGAAGCGGCAGCTGGAACGGGTGCACTTCCTCGGCGCACTCGCCGGACAGGAACGCGGCTACCACGTCCTGACGTTCGACGGCCCCGGGCAGGCCGCGGCCATCCACCAGGACGGGCTGGTGTTCCGGCCGGACTGGGAGAACGTGGTCGGTCCCGTCCTGGACTTCCTCGCCCGGGACTCGGGTGTGGATCCGGCCCGCATCGCGCTGCTCGGCGTCAGCCTCGGCGGCTACCTCGCGCCCCGCGCGGCGGCCTACGAGCCGCGTGTGGCGGCCGTCGTCGCCGTCGACGGTGTCTTCGACGCCGTTTCCGCGCTGACCGCGCAGCTCCCGCTGCCGCACGAGGAGGCCGTGCGGCGCGCGGCCGCCGAGCACGACGAGGAACTGGACCGCATGCTCGCCCACGCCCGCACGCGGAACCCGATCCTGCGCTGGGCCTGCGACCACGGCCGCTACGTCACCAGGACCTCGACCGACCGGGAGTTCCTCGCGGAGTACGCCCGCTACACCTTCGACGACGGCAGCGCGAGGAAGATCGCCTGCCCGGTCCTGATGTGCGAGGCGACCGACGACCTGTACTACTCCGCCACCGAGGAATCCGATCCGCGCAAGCTCTACCGGCACCTCACCGCACCCAAGAAGCTTCTGAGCTTCACCGAAGAGGAAGGCGGAGACGCCCACTGCCACCCGGGCGCCCTGCGGCTGGCGGTGGCGCGCATCTTCGACTGGCTCGACGACACGATCTGACGCGTCGCGCGTCAGGCGGACCGGCCGGCCGCCGCGCCCGCGCTCGGGAGGGGCGGCCGGCCGGTCCGCCACTCGTGTGCGGCGGCCGAATATCATTCCCGGGGCCGGGACCGGCCGGAGACCGAGGAGGACCTGTGGATCAGCGCCCAGAGCGCGCGGACGCCCTGCGCAACCGAGAAGCAGTCCTGGCTGCCGCCGACGCCCTCTTCGCCGCCAGCAGCAGCCCCCACAGCGTGTCGATGGACGACATCGCGACGGCCGCGGGCGTGGGCAAGGGCACCCTCTTCCGCCGCTTCGGCGACCGCGCCGGCCTGATCGGCGCCGTGATCGCCTCCCGCCTCGAACCCCTGCGGCAAGCCGTGTGCGAGGCACCGGACGCGGCCGGGTCCTCACCGCGGCAGCGGGTGCTGGACCTGCTCGACGCCTCACTGCACTTCAAGATCGAGAACCGGAACCTGATGGCGGCCGCGGAGGACGCCGGGCTCAGCAGCCCCTACCAGGCCGAGCACTACGGCTGGTGGCACGGAATGCTGCGTGCGGCGCTGGGTCAGCTGCCCGGCGTCCACGACGCGGACTTCACCGCCCACGCGATGCTGGCCGCCATCCGCGCCGACCTCGTGGCACACCTGATCGACGACCAGAAGATGACATCTGACGGTCTACGCTCCTCACTCGCGGCCTACGTCGACAACGTCCTCGGCTCCAGCTCCGCTTCGCCCGGCACGCGCGGGGAGGCATGAGCGACCACTCCCCGGGTCGTGGACGCCGCACACTCATGTGGCGGTGTGCTGCGGGGTCTTTGAGGGACAGTCGCCTGTCCAGGTGCTCCGTCATCAGGGTTCGGGCCCTGGCCGTCGATGTCCCCGCGTCCTGCGATCCCGGACGGCACACCCGGCTCGGCCAACTCCCCGTTCCGACTGTCGAAGTGGGCGAGCACGGCCGACCGCGCCCCGGCGAGCACGGCCGCGAAGAACGGATGCAGCGGCGGTGCTGGCCGGATGTGCATCGGGCCGCTCGTGCGGTCGAGGCTCAGGTTGCCGATCCGCCTGGCGCGGCTGAGCGGCACGCCCTGGTAACTGGCCTTGCTGATGGTGCTGTTCAGTACGGTGTTCGGCTGGGTGATGTCCGCCCCTGTCTGCCGACGTCAGGCGTCGAGTGTGGAGACCCAGTCGCGCAGGACCGCGACATACGTCTGCGGGTCGCTCTGGTGCATGACGTGACCCGCCTTCGGAAACGACTTGTAGTCGAACCGCTGCCCGGCCCGGGTGATGAGCTCGCGCACGTGCCGGGCCTGGAGGGCCGAGATGGCCCCCTGCAGTCGGCCCGACTCCTCGTCGACCTTCCAGAAGTGATGCGGGAACAAGCCGGGCACCTTCACCGACGCGAGCATCCGGGCGTGGTCGCAGGAGGCGCTGGCCGAGCCGCTGGCGAAGGCGCGGGCCCACTCGGGGTCGTACTCCTTCCAGGTCCGGGGCGGTTCGTCCCCGCCCATGAAGTCGCCCATCCGCGCAGCGCACCAGCCACTACCAGCGCCGGGCCGCCCAGCAGTCGTGATCAGGACCTACGGCTGGGGCACCAACCCGACGAAGCGGGATGTCTCAACCCAAAGTTGGCAGAGAGGGACCTGAACCCGGACGAATCAGTGGCATCATGGCCGTGCTCCCATCAACAAGCCCTCGTAGCAACGCAGATGAAAGGCAGGGAGAGACGGATGAGGGTCAGTATCGTGGGTGGCGGAATTGCCGGGCTCACCTGCGCCCTGAGCCTGCACGCCGCTGGCTTCCAGCCCCGGGTGAGCGAGGCGGCGCGGACGATCGAGGCGGTAGGCGTGGGGATCAACCTGCTGCCGCACGCCGTCCGGGAGCTCGTCGAGCTCGGCCTGGCTGACGAATTGGCCGCTATCGCACTGCCCCCACGTCAGCTGAGCTACCGTGACCGGTCGGGTGAACCGGTGTGGGAGGAGCCGCTCGGACTGGCGGCCGGCTACCACTGGCCGCAGTATTCCGTACACCGCGGTCGCCTGCACATGATGCTGTGGCGGCGGTGCGCGAGCGCCTGGGGCCGGTTTCCGTCCGCACCGGCCTGCTGTTCCAGCGCTTCGAGCAGACGGCAAGCGGCGTTCGGGCCCACTTCTTGGACCGCATGAGCGGTGTGCCGACGGTGGAGGACGTCGAGTTGCTGGTCGGCTCCGACGGCATCGACTCCGTAGTCCGCGCCCAGCTCTACCCCAACGAGGGCCCCGCACTGGAACGGGGTCCACATGTGGCGCGGGGTCGCACACTACCCGCACATCCTCGACGGCCGGTCGATCGCGGTGGCCGGCGGCGCCCCGGGGGCGAAAATTCGTCGCCTATCCCATCGAGGACGCAGTGACCGAGGGTGGCGAGACCTTGCTGAACTGGGTGCTGGAGGTACGGCACGGGCCCTCCGCCGAACCGCTGGACCGCTCAAACCGTCGCATCACGGCAACGGAGGCCCGCGCCGGCCTGGCGGACTGGAAGCTGCCGTGGATCGACCTGGCAACGCTGGTCGAGCACTCCTCGGCGATCTTCGAGTATCCAATGCTCGACCGCGACCCGCTGCCGTGCTGGAGTTTCGGACGTGTCACCTTGCTCGGTGACGCCGCACACCCGATGTTCCCGATGGGCATGAACGGCGGATCGCAGTCCATCGTCGATGCCCGGGTGCTGGCTTGGTGCCTGGCACAGGAACGCGACCCCGTGACCGCGCTTCGCCGGTACGACCAGGTGCGCCGACCGACCGTCAACGCGATCGTCCTGGCCAACCGGGATTTGGGGCCGGAAGAGATCACCGCGCGAGCCGCAGAGCGCGGCGGGGCGCTGCCCGTCGGCCAGGCCCAGAAGATCGCGAACCGCTACAAGAAGCTGGCCCAGGCCACAGTGGCGCAGGTCAACACCCACCCGTCGTGGACAGTCCCGCGTGATGCCACAGACCTGACACGGTAAGGACCGTGCTGACCCGCCCCACGAACACCCGGGTTCGACAGTCCGCGGGCACACGACCGGCTCTGATCGGTTGTCTTCGCCGGTCAGCGTGGACTGAGCGGTCTAGAGGCGCCGGCTGACGGTCCGTGGAAGCCCGGGCCGCTCAGTAGCCGCCCGCAGACGGCCACGGCCGCGCTGCCGGCCAGCACCAGGGCGGCCACCCGCCGCGTGGGCACGCGCCGCAGAGCCAGCACGGCCAGGGCGAAGAGCGCTCAGTCCGCCGGGTACCAGGTGAGCAGCGGCTCGCTGGCGCCCACCAGGTGGCCGCCACGGGTGAAGGTGTACGCCAACGCGGCGGTGAGCGCCGCGAAGGCGGCGGCGCAGACGGTGGTGGCGAGCACCGGGTGGCGCGGGGCCAGGCCGGCGGTGCGGGAGCGGGAACGGGGGAAGGTAGGGGGTTGCGGACACGTCGTCACCCTGCCGGCGTGCGGTGCGCGAAGGGACGGTGCCGCGGGCAACCGTAGGACTTCCGTAAGCCGCCGATTCCCCCACCGACACCTCACAGCCGGTGTGATGGAGGGGTGCGAGACGACCATCCCACCCCCCGCCCGCGGCGGTTCGACCTGCCGCTGCCCACCCCACCGGACGCGTTGCGGATCGGTCCGCTGCGCGAGGGCGCCTTCCGTTCCAGGTTGCACGATCCGCGTACCGCGGTGGTGATCGGCCGCTGGTTGGGTACGGCGCTGCTCATCTGCTTCCTCACTGGCCTGTACAGCCATGTGCTGCAGGACCCGCCCACCTGGCTGCGTGACCACCTGCCCAGCCGGCCCGTCGGCCTCTACCGGGCCAGCCAGGGCCTCCACGTGATCAGCGGCATCGCCGCCATCCCGCTGCTCGGCGCCAAGTTGTGGACTGTCTACCCGCGGTTGTTCGAGTGGCCGCCCGCGCGCAGCGTCCGGCACGCGCTGGAGCGACTGGGAATCCTGCTGCTGGTCGCGGCGATGCTGCTGGAGCTGTTCACCGGGCTGCTCAACACCCTGCAGTGGTACGTGTGGCCGTTCCCTTTCCGGCAGACCCACTTCTGGCTGGCGTGGATCGCGGTGGGCGGCCTGTTGCTGCACCTGGCCGTGAAGGCGCCCGAGATCGCCGCCCACTGGCGCCGCGAGCGGCCCCAACTGGCCCAGCGCCGCGGCTTCCTGACCGCGGTGACCGCGTCGGTGCTGGCGGTGACCGCGGTGACCGCCGGGCAGACCGTGCCCTGGCTGCGCCGGGCCGACCTGCTGGCCCCGCGCCGCCCGGACATCGGCCCGCAGGGGCTTCCGGTCAACCGGACCGCGGCCGCGGCCGGCACCACGCAGCCGCCCACGGACTGGCGGCTGAAGGTCACCGGTCCCCACTCGTACGAGCTGACCATGGATGAGCTGTTGGCGATGGACCAGTACGAGGCCGAGCTGCCGATCGCCTGTGTCGAGGGCTGGAGCGCCACCGCGCGCTGGTCGGGGGTGCGGATCCGTGACCTGGTGACCCGGGCCGGGGCAGCGCCCACCGCCCGGCTGCGGATCACCTCCCTGGAGACCGCCGGCCCCTACCGGGTGACCGAGATGGAGGCCGACTACGCGCGCGATCCGCTGACCTTGCTGGCGCTGCGGGTCAACGGCGCGGTGCTGGCCCCGGACCACGGTTACCCCGCCCGGGTCATCGCACCGGGCCGGCCCGGGGTGCTGCAGACCAAGTGGGTGGAGCGCTTGGAGGTGATCGCGTGAGGGCGGTGAGCGTGCTGCGCGCCGCGCTGGCTCTGGGCGCGGTGGGGCTGATCGGGTTCGGGGTGCACGGGCTGCTGACCGATCCGTACATCAACGACCCGCTGGACGTCGCGGAGTGGGCGATCGGCGGCGCGGTGCTCCACGACGGGCTGTGGCTACCGCTGGTCTGCCTGGCCGGGGCGGCCCTGACGCGGGCACCGTGGACGGTGCGCGGCGGCCTGGTGGTGGCCGCCGCGCTGACCGCGGTGGGGCTGCCGGCCGCGCTGCACGCGGGGCAGGGGAACGGCAACCCCACCGTGCTGCCGCTGCCCTACCTGCGGAATCTGCTGTGGCTGCTCGCCGCGACCGCGGCGGCCACCCTGCTCGCCGAGGCGGTCAGGAGGGCACGCCGGTCAGGCCGGTGGCCAAGCCGTCCAAGACGTGCGAGCAGACGCGGTCCCCGACCTTCGGCAGCGGCTCGACGGCGCTGAAGAGCACCGTGCCCAGTCGGTCGACGTCGTGCGCGAAGACCTCCAGCACCTCGCCTCGGGTGATGCCCGCACCGGCCTCGACGCCCGCGTCCAGGCGGGCGACCAGGGGCGATCACCGTGTGGCACAGGCCCAGCTCGCGGGCCGGCACCGCTTCGAGTGGCCCATCGTCACGACTCCCGCCCGGCGGGCCGCACGCGGGCTGGGGAACATACGATCCGCCACCGACGCTCCCGGGCGTTCGGACACACCCTGGTGCTGGGCGTGGTCGGGCTCCCCCGCCTCCGTCGCATCTCCCCGTCACACGTCCAGGACGACATCGGTGGCAGGGCGCACGCAGCAGACGAGCAGCCGCCCTGGAGGCGGGAGTTCGAGGGGATCGGGCCGGTGGACGGCCTCGCCGGAGAGGATCGTGGTGACACAGGTGTGGCGGACGCCGGTGCGGCAGGACCATCGCGTCGGTACGCCGCATACCTCGGCCGGTTCGAGTGGGGACGGTGCGGTGGCCTCGCTCCATGGGACCGTCAGGCCGCTGCGGACGAAGGTGACCAGCGGGCCGGTGCCCCCGAGCCCGGGGGTGATGCCGACCCCTGCCGAAATGAGCAGGACCGGCTCGTTGCCGGGGGCGAGCACGAACTCGCCGTGGTGCTGCGGTATCGATGCGCGCACCCGCGTGGATCTTGGTGTGCAGGTATCCGCTGGCCAAGCCCTCCCGTTTGCCGCTGATGCGGTAGGCGCGACTTCCGGACGGTGACGAGAGTGAGTAGCTGCGGACCGGTGACGGGTCGCCGGCCTCCGGGACGCGCACCGTGAGGTACTGGCCCGGCAGTGCGGCTGGCAGCGCGGCACCGTCCTGGGCGACGAGGCGGATGGATGTGATCGTTGGGCTTTCGGGGACAACGGCCTCTACGCGCAGTGGGCGGAACCCGTTCCAGCCCGGCTCGTTCCCGACCGCCGGAGCGGAGGTTCGGGCATCGGACCGCTCTATCGCCAGGCCGTGTGCCACCAACTCCTGCTCCTGCCCGCCGCCCTGATCACCGCCGCCCTCACCGCCCGTGCCCTGTGGCGGCGACGCCATTCCCGAAGTGGCTGCGGAAGCCGAACCTGACGGCCCGTTCGCGTGGAGGGACACCACAACCTGGCCGCGGGCCGGCGACCCCGAACGTCCGGTGCGTCGAGCCCGGAGAGGTTTCGACCGGCGCGGTCGGGTGAGACGGAGGGACCGGCGGCGGTAAGCGCTTCCCGGAAAACCCGGAGCCGGCGCCCCTGACGGGAGGAGATGCCATGAGCACGCGTATCGAGATCTGGGAGTTCCGCTCGACGTCCGGCCACGTCCTCGGAAGCGATCTCGTCGGTTTCCACGTCGAGGCCACCGACGGGCCGATCGGCAAGGTCGACAGGCTGTCGGAGGAGGTCGGCGCCCAGTTCCTGGTGGTCGACACCGGCCCGTGGATCTTCGGCAGGCACGTCCTGCTTCCCGCCGGCACTGTCGTGCGGGTCGAGCAGGAGGAGATGAAGGTCTACGTCGACCGCACCAAGGACGAGGTCAGGCACAGCCCGGAGTTCAGCGCGGACGGCTCCGGCTACCTTGAGGAGTTCGCGGGCTACTACGGGCCGTTCTACGGCGCGATCTGATCCGGACGCGGTCGACCAGACCGTCGCCGGCCCCGGTCACCAAGCGTCGAGCCCGGTTGGGCGAGCACTGGCAGCAGGGATGTCAGCCCGGCCTGCTGTCGTGCCAGGCGCCTTCTCCACCACCGGTAGGTGACCTGCCATCTGTCCGGGGCCGGCCGGCAGCCCGTCACCGTTGCGAGGAGCCGCGATGGTCCCACCTCTCTCCCCCTTCCCCCTGGCGGCCGCACTGGTCCTGGTGGTCTTCCTGCGGCGCTTCCGCGGTGACCGGCGCCGCTTCGGCAACGCTCTCCTCCTGGGCCTGTGCACGCTCTTCCCGTTGGCTGGCTCGGTCATTGAACTGGGCCGCCTCCCCCGCCCGGTGACGCGGGTGGTGACGAGCGGGATCACCGCCGGGGCCGCGGTGAGCGCGGTGGTCATCGCCGGGCTCCTGGTGGCCAACGGGATCCGGATGGTCCGCACCGAAGGTTGCCGCCCGGCCAACCTGCTCTCGCTACTGGCGGGAGCCGCCGTTCTCGTGGCGCTCGGCCTCCTGGTCGTCTTCGCCCACGCCGAGAGAGGCCCACTGCGCGCGGTCGCCACCGCGGCCCTGCTGGTGGCCGGCTACCTCTCGTTCCTCTTCGCCTGCTTCGTCGGCTACGCCCTGCTCTACGAACAGGTGACGGTGCGCCGTTCGGTTGACTTCGTGGTCGTGCTCGGCGCCGGCCTCATGGACGGATCCCGAGTGCCGCCGCTGCTGGTCTCGCGGCTGGAGCGGGCACTGGCCCTGCACCGGCTTCAGGCGGCCCGAGGGCACCCCCCGATGTTGCTGGTCTCCGGAGGCAAGGGTTCGGACGAGCAGGTGCCGGAGGCCGAGGCGATGGCCGAGTACCTGGTGGCGCGCGGAGTCCCGGCGGGACGCATCGTGCAGGAGCGCCTGTCGACGAGTACAGCGGAGAATCTGAAGTTCAGCCGGGAGCTGATGGAGAAGCTCCGGCCGGGCTACCGCTGCGTCATCGTGACCAACGACTTTCACGCTCTGCGGGCCGCCATCACCGCTCGCCGGGCAGGGGTGCCGGGCGAGGCCGTCGGCGCACCGACCGCCTTGTACTACTGGCCCAGCGCGACCCTCCGGGAATTCGCGGCCGTCCTGGTGGCCCACCCCCTCACGAGCCTGGGGGCGTGCGCGCTCCTGGTCTCGGCCGGGGTGCGGGTCGGCTGGCTCGGATGAACCGGCGAGCCCGGCCCGGCCGCCGGCGTTCAACGCGCCGGGCACCGCCGACCCGTCAGCACGGCGAGCACACACCGCGTTCAGCCCTGGGCCGCTGCCGGCCGGCGTCAAACCGCCCGAGCCCGCCCTGGCCGTCCCGATACGCGGCGTTCCGGTCCGTCCCAGGAACAGACGCCGTGACCCAACTCCCGTCCCCGCCAATGTTACGGCGGCCCCAGCCCGTCAGCCCATTTCCGGTAGGCCGGGCCGACAGCTCATCCCCGGCCTGGCGCTGCTGCCCTTCGGCCTCCACGACCCCGTCGGCGGTCACCTCTCCCGGCCGGCTGGCACGCCTCAGTTCTCGTGGCTCCGCAGGGTCTCCTTCAGTTTGGCGACGGCGAAGCCCCAGCCCTGCTGGACGGTCGGCTTGCCGGGCAGGTCGGCGCCCCCGGCCGCCGCCCTCGCTCGGACCCGATCGACCGTTCCCCAAGCGGAGGCCGGACCGGTGTCAGGACCGCGCGGAGGTCCGCCGACCGCGGGACAGATCGGCGGACCCCCGCGCGTTCACGGGAGCGCGATCTCATTCCTCAACGCTTGAAGGCGTCCTTGAGGTGCTCGCCGGCCTGCTCGAGGCCGGCCTCGACCTTGTCGGCCTTGCCCTCGGCTTGGAGGCGTTCGTTGAACCGCCCCGGGTTCGGTAGAGAGCTCAGATGATGGCTGTGACCAGGGGTTTTGCGGTTGCCAGGTAGTAGTTGGTCTCGTACTCGACGGGCG
>NZ_JBVHLF010000141.1:0-10719 GCF_055559155.1 Kitasatospora sp. NPDC024654 | reverse complement strand
TACGTCGCCGTCGTCGAACGCACCAAGGCCCGCCGCTGGCGCCTGTTCTCGCCCCCAACCCACGAGCCAGAACCCTTCCCCGTGCTCCGCCTGCGCTACCAGGGCTCCGCCGACCGCTGGCTCATCGCGATCTACAAGGCCAGCACCGAGACCTTCTGCGAGAGCGAACTGCCCACCCGCTTCAGCCCCACCACCGGCACCCCCGAGCAGGGCATGGACCACACCCTCGGCTTCTGGGTCGGCCCACCAGCCACCGACCAGTAGAGATCACACAGCGTCACCCTCGAGGCCTGCAGTGGATCATGAAAATGGCGAAACATCAGACGAAATCAGGGGATTGACATAGCGTGGTTCCCGGCCCTTCCGACAGGACTCAGGCACAGGAGTACCGATGTCACCGTCCCGCCTCGCGCTCGCGGATCTCCCCGGTGTCTGGCGTCGAACCTTCGTCCGCGAGGCGGATGGCTCGACCGATCGCGTCACCGCCGTCAGTTGGGTGCAGGGGCCGGCGCTGTTCGGAGATCTGCGCTGCCCGCCCGGGCTGGACGCGCTGGTGGGACGGACGGCCCTGACCGATCTGGATCAGCCGCAACTCCTGGCGCTGTGCGGGCAGAAGGCGTTCGCCGGCACCTTGGAGCAGGATGGCGACACGTTCAGCTGGGTCCGCCGGATCGACCTGCACCCGCCGGCGCCGCTGCCCGACGCGGGCACCTTGCATTGGGATGGCGGGGGGCTGGTCGAAGAGGGCCTGCACGAGCCCTATCTCGAGCACTGGGAACCCGTCGAGCGATCACGGGGGAACCCGGCGGCGGCCCTGCTCACCGATCCGGCGGAGGGCTGTGCGGGTGTGCTGGTCCGGGTCGGATCCTGGTTCTGCTACGCGCGGGACCGCTCGGTGCCGCTCCCCGCCTCCCAGGCCCCGCTCGTCGAGCAGGTCCTCGGCTGCACCCGCCACGCGGAGGCGGCCGCGCTGGTGGACTGCGAGGTGTCGATCGGCCGGATACGTGCCGGCCGGTGGGAGATCGTCAACTCCACCCTGCCGCATCGCACGGGGGTCCAACTACAACCCGAGCTGAGCCAGGACGGGCACCGGGTGCGGATCCGCGACACCGATCCGCACGGCCGGGCCCGCCCGCGCAACTGGCAGATAGCTCAGTCCGAAGGCCCGACGCAGCTGCTGACGACCGGCGACGCCTGAGAGCGCCGGTGCCGGTGCCCGGGCACCGCGGTGTCCACCCGAGTGGTGGGCACAGGGGTTGCCGGTGTCAGGGCGGGAGCAGTCCGAGGCCGGACGTGCCAGTGCGCCTGCGTAGCACGACCAGCAGGGGGCAGCAGAGCGTGAGCAGGTAGCAGGAGAAGGCGGCGGCGGTGAAGGTCCAGGCGGGTAACGTGATGAGGGTCAGCGCAGCACTGAGCGGTCTCGGGGTGGCGGTAGCACTTCACGGCGGTTGGCACGGCGGCGCAGCCGTCGGCCAGGATGCTCAGGGCGAGCGCGGCGTCCGGGTCCACGGTGATCCACCACCCGACGAGGGCGCCCAGGGAGAGTGCCGCACAGCAGAGTTCGGCGGCACTCGGGCGGGTGCCGCGGAATCCCGGGCGGGTCAAGGCGCACAGGAACACCAGCAGCGGGCCGAGGCCCACGCTGAGAGTGGTGAGGGCGGGCAGGCCGACGTGGCGAGCGGCTTGGGCCGCGAACGCCACGCCCGGTGCGAGGGCCCACAGCAGCCAGGTGACGAGGTTCGGCCGTACTGATCCGCGCAGCGTTCGCAGCGCGTAGACGCCGCTGCCGCAGAGGTTGAGCACCGCCCCGGCCGGTACCACGAACCAGCCGAGCGTCACCGGCTCAGTCCTCGGCGGCGCCGGCGGGCCAAGGCGCAGGGTGGGGCGAGAAGTTGGGCAGCATCCTGGTCGGCTCGTAGCGGCGCTGCCAGACGGGGGTAGTCGAGCCGCTGGTCGCGGGCACGATGGCGGACCAGTCGGCCGGGCAGCCGCGGCCGCTCTTGTGCTCGCGTTCCTCGTGCCGCACGAACTGCTTGGTGGCGAAGTGGTGGTCGATGATGGACACTCCGGCCTGGTCGTAGGAGTGCAGGACCGCCGCGGTGAGTTCCAGCAGCGCCCGGTCCCGCCACAGGGTGCGGTCCCGCCCGGTGTCCAGGCCCATCCCCCGTGCAACCTTGGGAAGTTGGTCGTAGCGGTTGGTGTCCGAGAGGTTGCGGGCACCGATCTCAGTGCAGGCGTACCAGGCGCTGAACGGCGCGAGCGAATAGCGCAGCCCGCCCAGTTCCAGCACCTGGTCTCGAAGGGCCAGCCACAGGCTTCACTCGCCTCGGGGACCACTTTGGGACCAGAAACCCGCCCCGGAAACGACTGAGAGCGGATACTCGGTTTCCCAAGTACCCGCTCTCCCAAGCGACTTCACAGTCGGGACGACAGGATTTGAACCTGCGACCCCTTGACCCCCAGAGTCGCCAGCATGAGCCTTGAGGATCTGACGTCTTGTCACGCCAACTGGCGTTTTAGAAAGCAGAGTTGGCGCACATTGACACTCACTTCTCGCGATCGCTCCCGAAGCGATGCAACGAGGCGTCAGCGTTCATTTCGTTCGCAGGTTATGGCCCATGGGCGCTCATGAGCGCTCATCGCGTGTGGTCCCCAAGTGGTCCCCAGGGTCGCCATTCATCGCCGATCACGCCCCGTGATGGAAATCTGACGCCGACTCAGCGAGAGATTTCAGGAGCGCCTGGCAGCCCCGGTGGCTGCGACGCAGGTCAACCCGCCGGACCGGCCAGTGCGAGCAGATCATGGTCGCTTACCCACCGGCTACGGATCGTGATCTTCCGGGCGGCGTGTCGTCTTGAGCGTGTCCTACCCGGCCGGCCCCTGCGTGCCTCGCACCCCACCCCACACGCTCTGCCGACACACCCGACCACCAGACGAACCTTGGACCCGTAACCACCCACTCCAAGGAGGAACCACCCATGGGACAGCGCACGAAGCGCGGCAGGGTCTACCGTCGATGCGGCTGCCAGGACGAGAACAAGAAGCAGCTCGGCCCCTGGTGCATGCGCCTGCTGGAGGACGCAAAGCACGGAACCTGGACCTACGCCGTCGACCTCGCCCACGAGGACGGCAAGCGCCGCGTCCGCCGCCGGGGCGGCTTCGCCAGCCACGCCGAGGCCGCCCGCGAGATGGCCGCCGTCTTGGACGGCGAGCTGCGCGGCGTCTACGAGAACCGCCGCACCACCGTCGCCGGCTACCTGCGCGAATGGCTCACCATCAAGAAGCCCACTCTCGCGCCAAACACCTTCGCCGGCTACAAGGCCTGCGTCGAACGCGACCTCATCCCCGCCTTCGGCCGCCGCAGGCTCCTCGACCTGCGCGCCAAGCACATCGACGACTGGATCACCGCCCAGCTGGCAGCGAAACGGGGCCACGTCACCGTCTACCGGGCTGTCTCCACCCTGCGCAACGCGCTGAACGCTGCGGTCCGCTCCTGGCGGCTGCGCTACAACCCCGCCAAGCACTCCGTCCCGCCCAAGCCCCACGCGGAGGAGCGCACCTGCTGGACACCCGAGCAGGCAGCCACCTTCCTGCGCCACAGCACCCAGAACTACGCCGACCAGCTCACCGACCTCTTCGAAGTCATGCTCGGCACCGGCATGCGCCGCGGCGAAGTCCTCGCCCCGCACTGGTCCGACGTCCACCTCATGGACCGCAAGCTCTTCGTCCGCTGGAATCTTGCCGCCATCGACAACGGCGTCCTCCACTTCGGCGAGCCGAAGACGCCGGCCAGCCGTGCCTGGATCAGCCTCTCCCCCAGAGTCATGACCGCCCTCCACCGCCAGGCCGCCATCCAGATGGCAGCCCACCCCGACGGACGATTGGAAGGTCTGGTCTTCTCCCGCGGCGACGGCTCACCCCTGCGACCCCAGTGGGTCCTCGACCAGCTCCGCAAGCGCACCGCCGAGATCGACCTGCCCCGCATCGGCCTCCAGACACACCGCCGCCAGCATCATGATCGCCATGGGCATCCCCCTCGCCATCGTCTCCAAAGCCCTGCGCCACGCCACCCTCGCCACCACCATCAACCTCTACGGCCACCTCTTCAAAGACTCCGCCGACCAAGCCGTCAACGCCCTCGCTGGTGCCCTCGACCAGGCTGATGCCGAGTACCAGGGCTCCTGGCCCGCAGCCGCGTAGCGAGGCACAGCACCGATGGACGTCGGCGCATGCGGCGACTCGGCCGACGTGGGAACCGGGGCCAAGGAGGCAGGGCTCCCCGCCGGTCCTCAACAGCGGGCTTCCGGGAGGTGCCGCCATGCGCGGCCGCCCTACGCCCTGACCAGTCCCGGGAATAACTTGCAGCGCATATTCGCTGGAGCGCATAATGGGGTGGTGGCATGGGAAGTCTCACTGGAGAGCGAGGTCGAGGAATGGCTCCTGGACCTCGCACAGCACCACCCGCGTACCGCCGACGAGGTCGTGGCCGCCATCGACAAGCTCGAGCAGGACGGCCCCACCCTCGGCCAGCCGCTCGTGGACCGCATCCACAGCTCCAAACACCACAACATGAAGGAGCTCCGCCCGCGGACTACAGGGCCCGGCGAGATCCGCATCCTGTTCGCCTTCGACCCTGAGCGCCAGGCCATCATCCTGGTGGCGGGCGACAAGGCCGGAGCATGGCGGGAGTGGTACGAGATCAACATCCCCATCGCCGACGAACGTTTCAGTAGGCACCTGAAGGCCATCGAGGAGGGCAAGCCATGAAGTCCTGGAAGGACGTACGACCCAACGTCGTCACCGACCCCCAGCGCGTCACCGCGCACCGGAAGGAGCTCGATGCGGAGGTACGGGCCTACCGCCTCGCCGAGATCCGCCGCGAGCAGGACCTCACCCAGGCCGAGGTCGCCGAGATCATCGGCATCACCCAGCCCAACGTCTCCCGACTCGAGAGCGGCGCGCTCGACACCGCGGCCCTCGCAACGATCCGCGCCTACGTCGAAGCACTCGGCGGCCAGCTCCGCATGGTCGCCGACTTCGGCGACCGGACACTCACCATCGGCTGACACTCCCAGTCCGGCATCGCGATCACGGAACTACCGACGCGCGGCGCTGTGTCGCGCGGATAACCCTGTAGGTGCCAAGAACCACGTCCGTGCTGGTCACGCTGCATGTTGGTATTCGTGCAGGATGCCGCCGAGGCGGTTGCGTCGGCGGACGTCGAGGTGGGTGAGCCGGTCGGGTTCGGTGATCGGTTCGGGCAGTGGGCATACGCGACCCCGCATCCCGCGCGCTCGGCCGCGGCCCGGGCTGCCAGCATCAAGAACCAGCACGCTGGTACGACTTCAAGCAGGACGCGCTGCCTGGGATGTGACCTGCGCTTCGGCTACGGCCAATCAGCCCTTGCATGAGGCTCCTCCACGGCCTGCCGTCCCTCCCAGACTTCCACTTCGATCTTCTTCGGGGAGCTGTCATGAAGCGACTTCGCGAAGTAACCGCACAGATTGTCGGCGACGTCCTGGGCTCTGTCATCACTGTGGAAGGGGTAGGGCACAGGATTGCCATCCTTGCCACTCCGGCGGCCGTGCTGATCGGTCACGTAGAGGAGCCACGTGTATTCCGGCATGGGAACCTCCCTCGAACCCCACTCGACCGTAGCCCCGGACCACCGAGATCGCACGGGGGACGGCGGTCCCGCGCGCGGCCCAGGCCGATGTGCGAGCTATGGCCACTCTGCGTGCCCCGTAGCGGAGCCCTCCGATCTGTCCGCCTCCCAGACATCGGCGACAACACGCACAGGGCGCATCGGGCCAGGGTCGTCCCCGCCCTGCCTCACAGCCACGTCTACCAGGAACTCGGCGTACTCTTGCGCGGACCCATTGAAGTCGCCCTCAGCGTGCTCACCGTGGCGTGTGGTGATCTCCACGTCTTCGCCCGAGCGCACACGCACACGTGATCGGTATTTCGCCATCTCGTCCTCCGATGGGCTGCCCTCCTGACCGTACGGCTGGCGTTCGTTCACTGCTCGATGAGTGGTCCCGGAGACGTGCGCCCATGCCCCCGACGTTCACCAGGGGCCTCGTGCTCAGGTAGTGAGCTCGCCCCAGTTGATGCGTTCTACAGCATGCGGTGGGAACGACACCCGAGACCCGTCTCCCTGAACGACGTGCACCCACCCGCGGTCGTCGATGCGGATACTGCCCTCGACCGACTCGCTGAGCGCAACACCGGGACTGACGTAGCCCGCCCCGTGGGCCAGATGCACTGTGCCGGGGCCCTCAAGGTCTGCCATGACCCGATTGTTCAAGCCCAAGCCAGGGCCTGCCACCCGGGGTCCGTCACTTCGCCTCTTCCGTCCAGCCCCACGCTTCGGCGAGCTGTTGCGGCTGCCGAGGCCACGATCCCGTCGTTGGGCTGATTCGATCGATCTACGGGGGCCAGCCTCCGTGGCCCTCCGGGCGCCCCTGACCGTCCGGCTCCCAGACATCGACGACAATCCGCGCGGGCCGGCTCGGTCCTTCGTAGTGCTCGGTCTGCTCCAGAGCCCTCTTGGTCAGGAATTCGGCGTACTCCTGGGCAGACCCGTCGAAATGGTCCGTGTAAGGCAGGGCCGGCTGTGTGACCGTTTCGTCGCCTGCTGCCGAGAGCACGCGCACTCTCCACCGGTATCTCGCCATCGCGGCCTCCGTCGGATCGTGTCCCCCTTTCGACCGTACGACCTCGGTACGCACGCTGCCCGGCGGGCCGAGCCGCCGTCGTCCGGCGGAAGCCTTGCTGGAGGAACAGCAGCGGTTGCATCCGCTGCCCAAGCAGCCCGTTCACCGTCGCGTTCGGCACCACCCGCCGGGTCAACTGGGACGCGACCATATCCGTCGACGGCGTCCGCTACTCGGTCCCGCACGAGCTGGCCGACACCCGGGTCTGGGCCCGGTTCCACGGCGACGAGCTCATCGTCACCGCGGTCGCCGAGGACGGTCCGGCCGAGGTCGCCCGCCACGACCGCTCGGCTCCGGGCCATCCGTCGATCAAGGACGAGCACTACCCACCGCGCGAGGACAAGGAGGCCGACCGGACCCCGAGGGCGACCACCGCGGAGGAGGCCGCGTTCCTCGCGCTCGGACCGGGGGCCGCGTCCTGGCTTGTCGAGGCCGCCGCGGCCGGCGCCCGCAGGATCAAGCCCAAGATGGCCGAGGCCGTCGCGCTGGCCAAGCTCCACACGCCGGCCCAGGTCGACCGGGCTCTTGGGGCGGCAGCGATCGCCGGGCGGTTCGCGGAGAACGACCTGATCTCCATCCTCACCTACTAGGCCGGGCTGGAGAGCGTCGAGCCCACCCGGGCCACCGAAGAGCACAGCCTGCAGCCGGGCACCTCCGCCTGGTCGAGCTTCGGCATCACCGACATCAAGGACGAGCACTGATGGCCACCCCGATCCGCACCTTCACCGGCGCCCACGGCGACCCGCTGGCCGAGGCCATCGAGCTGACGAAGCGACTGAAGTTGCCGCACCTGCGACGCGCCCTCAGCGACCTGATCCCGACCGCGAAGGCCCAGCGATGGGACCCCGCGGAGGTCGTCCGGGTCCTGCTGGCCGAGGAAGCAGCCGGTCGTGACGCGGCCAACCTGCGGACCCGCCGCAAGCGGGCCGCTGGGCACCGAGCGCCCGCGTAACCGCGACGGCAAGTACGGGCAGCCGTTCGACGCCGCCTTCGAGGCCGAGGAGATGGAGATTCTGAAGGGCGCGCCGCGAGCTCCCCGGATGAACGCCCACTGCGAACGCGTGATCCGGAGCATCCGGCGTGAGGCCCTGGACCATGTCCTCATCCTGAACGAGGCCCACACCCGGCAGGTCCTGGCCGCCTACCAGCGGCACTACAACGAGCACCGGCCGCATCGGGCCCGGAACCAGCTACCGCCCGGCGTCCACGAGCAGCAGCCCGCCACAGGCGATCTCGAACGCCGCTTGGCTCCTCCGCACCCGTGTCTTGGGCGGCATCATCAACGAGTACCGGTACGCGGCTTAACCAGCAGCGATGACTTTCCGAGCCCCACACCACCCAAAGCTGAACCGAGGCTGGTGTATCTCACCCGTGCGCCGACGACAGGGGCCGCCCCAGGAGCCTTATCGGGTGAGAGACCTTCCGATGCGTCATGACGGTTCGGTGATCGGCGGTACTCGGTGATATGACGGAGCCGAGCTGGAGGTGGTCCGTCATGACCCGGTACTGCGTCGATCCTGATCGGCACGAACTCATCGCCACCTGGGGCACCGGGCAGGGCGAGTTGGCCACCCGGGTCGCCGCCGTCACGGCCGGCGCGGACCTCGCCGCGCTCTCCCGCCTGGCCGCAGCACTCACCCAGCTGTCGACCGTGGCCTGGCGCACCTACACCCACCCGGCCAGCGCCGCCGACTCATTGGAGGTCAACAGCGAGGGCTGGCGCAGGGAGCAGGAACGCGAAGCATTCGAGGACGTCGCCGATGCCGTGGCCTCGCCAAATCTCCCCCATGGCGGCGCGATGACGGTCGAGTACAGCCCATTGCTGGAGAGCGCGAACCGAGTCGGCCGCGCCCTGCTCGCCCTGGATATCCCGGAGCTGACCGAGGCGGTCCACGCCGAGACCCAGGCGGAGCTCACCGCCGTCGGGAGTGCCGAACTCGGCGACCTCACCGGACGGGCCCGGCAGGCCGTGCTGCTCAGCCGCGAAGGCGCCTCCCCCGTCCAGGTCGCCGCCGCTGACCGGCTCCTGCAGGAGGACCCGTTCGGGCCGGCCGCGCTCTACTCCGACATCGACCCCACCGCCGCAGCCGTGGCAGCCGCCCACTGGCTGTACGCCGCCGCCGAAGCCGTCTCCGAGGCGTCCGGGTACGCACCCACCGAGGTGATCCGGGAGGCGGACAACATCGAGGCACTCCCCCACGCGACACCCACCCTCGTTCTCGAACTCCTCGACGACGGTGTCTCCCCCTACGACGCGGTCACGAGGCTGGTGCGCCACGCCATGCGGATCGCGGACGGCGTGCTGCCCGACCCGGCCGCTCTCCGCGAGCAACTCGACGAGGCCGAGGAGGTGATCACCGAGTACGCCGACGACGATTCCGAGGAGGCGGACGACGTGCTCACCGGCATCCGCCTCACCCCGCTGGACCCGCGCCGGCCCGCCCGCGACCTCCTCGAAGACCTCCTCACCGGCATCAACGGCTGCTGGCTCCTCCACGAGGAATACGCCGAGGACGAGGATCGGGACGACGACGAGGAAGAATCGGACGACGAGACGGCCGAACGGCACCAGCACCACAGCCGCGCGCAGTTCGCCGCACTCGTCCGCGCCATCGCCGCAGACAAGCGGGACCGGCTCATCTGACACCGCAACCACCCGGTGGCCGAGAGCGCTCGGACCCGGACCAGCCATGACCAGGGCCAACTCTGTCCATCCTGCAACGAACAGCTGTGGGGCCACCCCGACGGCCCGGCACACCCCCGCCAGCAATCACACAACGCAACAGGCGCACCTGCGGCCCGCCAGTCTCGGCTGCAACCCAGAGCGACGGACCACCGCCTGACGGCCATCGCACGATCACCTCCAGGCGATCACTGCCCACTCCCCGAATCAGCCCGATACTACTCAGAGTAGCCACTCCGGCCCGCACCCCTGACGCCAAACAGCTCCCGGAATTCCACAGAACCGGCAAGAGGTTGAAATTCGACCGCGGCCCGTCGCAGTCGATCCGCCCTCGCCGAGCGGGAATAGGTGAACCATTCCCGCCGATATCCGGCGGAATTCGATAAGCTCGGAACAGAGCCGCCACGGTCCCTCGGATCACTCGCAGCCACCCGCGACCCAACCCGCCGCGTGCGCCACACCCCGACCACCTCACTCCCGAGAGCAGTCAACCCGTCGCCAGTAGTGACGACGCACGCAGGAATCGGAAAGCCGGTCGTGATCCGCAAGGCTGCGAGCCGCTCAATGGAGCCTCGGGTGACTTGAGCGCAGGTCAAGGGATAAGCCCAGGTCAAACGGCATCGAACTGCCTCGGTGGTCGCACGGTGATCCCGGATCCGCCGCGATGCCACTACCCGGAGCAAGACTGGCAGGGCCAGCAGTTCCGCCACCCCCTGTGAAGTGATCGCCATGCGCCCCTCAGCCAAGCGCGGCCGCGTCTACCGCCGGTGCGGCTGCCGCGACCAGCACCGCAAGCAGCTCGGCGCCCGCAGGTGAAGGGGGCGATCTGGCGGACGCTGGAATCAGTGCTCAGCCAGCTCGGGCGCACCGACGTCCAGGACCTCGTGGTCGAAGGCGATACTCGGCCGCTGCCCAACATCCCACTGGACTGGCGGACCCAGGCCACGGCACCCGCCACCCCCATCGTTCGCGGTTTCCGCCTCCCCTTCTCCACCACCGAGTTCGACGTCACCCGCGGGGACTTCGCCGGCCTGGAGATCCGCGGCTCGCAGGACAGCGACGGGTTCCACTACCTCTACGACACCCGCGCAAGCCGGATGATCACCGACTTCGTCCTCGACGACCGGCCCCAGGTGGCGACCTTGTGCAACGTCACCATCATCAAGAAGGGCGACATCTTCACGCCGAGGATCAAGCTCTGGAAGAAGGAACAAGAAGAAGGCCGGGCCTCGATGTTTCACGGCAGCGGCCGGTTGATCTCATGCCTGTGATGTCGCGTTGGTCCGTTCCCGGGGCGGTGTCGGGTAGGACTGCGCGTCG